>NZ_JAUBWA010000034.1:0-57968 GCF_036702825.1 Microcoleus sp. A003_D6
TTCCTTCTTCCTTCTTCCTTCTTCCTTCTTCCTTCTTCCTTCTTCCTTCTTCCTTCTTCCTTCTTCCTTCTTCCTTCCCCTATTTAAATCAAAGTCAGTGCCAAAGCTTTAAATCCCCTGCCGTCGCCAATTTGACCGACAATCGAAGCCCGACCGGTCGTCAAATTGATATTGTACAAGCTGGAAACTCCGGCAACCTCGATCGCAGCCAAGGCCGTCTCGTTACCGCCAACACTCCTGACATCAAAGCCGAGAACGGTACCAGCATCAATTCCCAAAGATCCGATCGTATTCAACACCCCATTATTCGGCGGATCTTGCCGCACCAAAACGTCAGAATTGCTGTCAATTGCAAACAGCGTTGTCGAATTTGCCCCGGCAAAGTTATTCACATAGGCAGCCCCCGCACCTCCAGGAGAATTGCCAAAATTGCGATCGCCCGCAGCATAAGCCAAATTCCCGTCGAGTTGAATTCCCCCCGTCAGCGTGTCAGCATCGACAATTGCCCCCGTATCCGGGTTGAGGCGGGCGTTTTGACCGGCTTGATTGACAAACCGAATTCGATCGACTGTCGGATTGAAATCAAAACCCGCAGCCCCCGGAGTCAGCGGCACAGCAAACTGCCCGCTACCGACTTGACTTGCAGCCCCAGTCACCGGATCGATCGCGTACAAGCGATTGGTAGAACCCACACCGTAAAGCACACCGTTAGCGGGGCGAAAATCAATCCCCAGCAAACTTTCTCCCGGCTGCAACCCCGTAACTGCCGCATCGCTGAGAATCGCCCGCGGTGCCGCCTCGTTAAAACCGACAATTGTTTCAGCGCCATTTCTGACAGTTAAGGCGTAAGCTGTAGGCAAAGGCAAAGCCAAACCGTTAATCTGTCTCCCGTCGGCAATTTGACCTACAAAGGAAGCTTGACCGCTACTTAAATTGATATTGTACAAGCCCGAAACGCCCCCGACTTCCAGTGCCGCCACTGCCACCTCGCGGCCGCCAATACTTCTGATATCAAAGCCGAGAATGCTAGTTGCATCAACTCCCAAAGATCCGATCGTATTCAACACTCCATTATTCGGCGGATCTTGCCTCACCAAAACGTCAGAATTGCTGTCAATTACAAACAGCGTCGTCGAAGTTGCCCCCGCAAAATTGTTCGTGTACGCAGCAGCAGCAGCCCCCGGAGTTGACCCAAAATTGCTATCGCCCGTGCGGTAAGCCAAATTCCCGTCGAGTTGAATTCCCCCCGCCAGCGTGTCAAAATCCACAAGTGCCCCGTTATCCGGGTTGAGGCGGGCGTTTTGACCGGCTTCATTGACAAACCGAATTCGATCGACTGTCGGATTGAAATCAAAACCCGCAGCCCCCGGAGTTAGAGGAACAGCAAACTGCCCGCTACCGACTGCACTTGCTTCCCCAGTCATCGGATTGACAGTATACAAGCGATTGCTAGAACTCACACCGTAAAGCACACCGTTAGCGGGGCGATAATCAATTCCCAGCAAACTTTCTCCCGCTTGCAATCCAGTCACGGGCAAATCTGAGATCGCACTTCCCGGATTGGAAAGACTAAAACCGACAATCCGATTAGCAGGAGTTAAAGCATAAGCCGTTGTCCGCGCTGGAGGCGGGGGGGTGGGAACAATGCTGCTAATATTATTAGTGAAACTTGCCTGGTTAATCGCGCTTTGTCTCACGCCTCTGAGAGTAGCGAAAAATTCTCCTGTCACCCGGTCTTGAATAACAGTATCGTTTCCAGCTTCCAGAATATTCAAATCGCTAAAACTGACACCTTCGCCCAAACCGATTAAATCTGTACCGACTGTAAAATCGGCGATCGCGTCAGCACTTGCCAAACTAACACCGCCGCTGGTACGGAAAGGGTCAGCCTCAACGTAGCGCCTCAAAACAAATAAGTCTGCCCCGTCTCCGCCTATCAGGATATCAGTATCTCTATCCCCCAACAAAACATCATTTCCCGAGTTTCCAGAGATAGAATCGCTGCCTTTTCCGCCAAATAAAAAGTCGCTTTCTTCGCCGCCATTAACTGTATCGCTACCTAAATCCCCAAATAGCGAATCTCTCCCGGAATTTCCATCTACTGAATCGCTGTCTTTCCCGCCAAAAATGCTGTCATTGCCTGAATTTCCAGCAATTGCATCATTGCCCATCAAACCAAAAATCAAATCATTTTCTGGAGTTCCTGCAAGCGCGTCTGCTTGTGCAGTGCCTCTAATTTCTGCCACGATCCAATCCCTCTCTAAATTTTACACTCCCGCCGCCTTTAGGCAACAGGATTCTCAGTACAAAATTTCCCAAATTCGCAGCAACGGCTAATTTGACCGAAATATTTTAGGCCTGAGGAGCCAATTTTACCAAAAATATTGTACGCAGCTAAAATAAAAAATAAATCCGCCTCCAGAGATAGATATATAAAGTCGCCCCAGATACAGATATAGCTGGTAAAACTATAGTCATTTATTGCAATGACATGGGAGGCGTCAGCCCTCCCCTTTCTGTTTTACTTTGAGCGGATTAACCCGCATTGGCCCAACTACACAGCTCCCTATCCCATCGCACAAGGCATTTGGGATTGCTTTTGAGAGAATGTTGTACGAAGCATTCACATCAGAATTGATTAACCGACCCGTCGATGTTTTGTACAATCCTCGCGAGATCCGTTTTCCAGTGAACACAGGCTCTTTTTCGGTTTTTCCATAAACAGGAATTGGGTCTAATCCCACAAAATTTGCTCTGGATGTGTAGGATTCCTCCTGTACAATTACCGTGATTCCTACCAGCCGAGCTTTGTATTCTAACATCTCAATTAATCGAGAGTGAGGAATGCTGACGAAATTTTGGTTGGTTTGTTTACCTAGATTGATATCGGTTTTCCACTGTGCATTTTTGCCGATGACTAGCGTTCCAATTTGGTGATGAACCAAATGGTCAATAATCACACGACTAGCATGATGCAAGTAATTATCAACTTTCTGATTGCGACAGCGAGTTAATCGCTGAATTCTGGGTGAGGTTTGACGATTTCCTTTTAACTGGGATTGCAATCGGGATTTGCGTTTATTGTAGAACTGGTTAATCGATTTTAATGGTCGCCCGTTAATCAACAAAGGGATAAATCCCGGTTGATTTGAAGTTAGCGCTACTAAATTGTCCAGCCCTAAATCAATACTAGCTACAGAGTTGGCATTGCTGATGGTGGACTCCGGTTCATCGTAAATTACCTCAATTACATAGGAATCGCATTTCGGAACCAGTCTAACTTGACAAATCTGGCTGGGATTGAGCCGGGTTTTAATTGAAAGTTCAGTGCCAGAAAGTTTAATAATTCCTTTTTTTAGGAATTTGCTGCTAATTGCTTGAATTGTGTAGACGAGAATGTTTCGCCCTTTAGTTTTATCTTTGTACTTTGGCAGTTTCGGGCGACCAGTGAATTTAGTAGAGTCAGCTTTGTAAGCTTTAACGGCTTCAAAAAACGATTTCCAATTCTTGTCTAAAACCATTAAGATTTGCTGACTTACTTTGGCAGGCATTGCCTTATAAGCTTCGTGAGACTTCATCAAGCGATTCATTTCGTTGTAGCCGATATAGCCCCATCCATAAATAAAGCTCTGACGAATGACGTAATTGGCGGCATTGTAGAGATTTTTGGACAAAAAAGCTAGTTCGTCTATTTGGGCGAAACGGTGTTCCGTCGATTTAATGATGTGCCTCTCTGTTAGCTGCATTTGAGACTTCCGTTCTTTGAGCTGTGCGTATTCCTTGTTCAACATTCATAGCGATATGATACCATTATTGTTTATAATTGCTTATAAACTCAATGAAGTTTTACAATACCCGCCGATACTCGACAGTTGGCTGTATAACCAGGGGTGCAGACAGCGCAACTGCAAACCCCAAGCTGAACTTTTAGCGGTGCGAATTTATGAAACCTTGTACTGCGTTCATCAGTAATATACGCTAAATCTCTAATTTTGGATCTGTACAGTCAGAAATTATTTTTTAAATTTAACAGGAGTTACACATAGGAGTCCAGAAACCGGGTTTTTTACGCCCGCGTGCGGGCTGCAACGCATCTTTTCGTAAAAAACCCGGTTTCTCTGGTTGGAGTGCCTAAGTCTCGATCGTGTAAAAATTACACCCTTGCGTAAGTCCGATCCTTCTCCTTCCCCTGCTTTTTCAAGCTTTCAGCAGTGCTTTAGAAGCTGATTTCCCTGCAATTTTCAGTTGCGATCGCAATTTGAGGTTCAACAACACCAAGACACTCCACTGACTGAGTATGGAGAACAAAATCGTATTTCCTGACGCGGCTGTCAAAGGCGACGCAAACCAAAATCTCGGGAATATTGCAGATAACCAGAGAATAGGAGCTTTTTCTGGGGAGAGGGAGAGCAGCCCTAAAATTAGAGGTGGCAAGAAAATAGCGCTGCCGACAGTGCCTGCTGCCCAAATTTCGTGATTTCTGGTTTTTGTAAACAGGAATAGTTGGGTGATAACTGCGTAAATCAGGATCGGATTCATGAAAAGAAATAAAGATCCAAATGCGTTTGACTCAATAGACCTCTTGCAAAAATAACTAGGACGGGCAAGATGCCCATCCCACAAAAAACATTTTCCTTGTGGAACGGGCCGGAGAGCCCGTTCCAAAATTTGATTAAAAGGACTTTTGCAAGAGGTCTAATTTTTTCAAGCAGCATCCAAGGCGCTAGCATTGTTACGCATTTAAACCACCGGGCGGGGCCTGTAGGGTGCGTCAGAAGCGAACACTTACGCTTACAAGGGAAACGAGAAAGGAGCCGTGGCACCCTACAATACTATTTTAAATGCGTAACAGCTTAAGCTGTTCTGCATTTAAATTGTCTGTCAAAAAACAATCAAACTCTTGTGGGGTGGGCTTCTAGCCCGCCCCGAATATGCAATTTAAATGCGCGACAGCTTAGCATTGTTACAGAGATGAAGAAATTGAGTGCGATCGCAACTACAGCCGGACTTTTTTCGCTCAAAATTAAACAGATATCTCCCAAAGAAGATGACATTCATCCTGAAACAAAACTACCAATTCACCTAATTCGATTTCATTGCGATGAGCTTCTAGCCATTGGGTCAATTCTTCTTTTTTTACCAGTTCAGGAGCAGTTTTGGGATTGCGTTTCTGAGATTTTTTCTTTTATTGAGCCAGCAGAGTCAAAAATCTTATAGTAACTCTGCCCAGAACTAAAAACAATCTCATACCGCATATTGGAAGATGGAAGGATGAAGAGTATTAATGTGGAACATTTGCAGTTTAAAGAGTTGGTCGATCCTTGCGGTTTGCTGACTCCGGGTAAAATGCGGGCGTGGTTGGAACGGGATTAAGGGCGATGGTTTGCAGATCGTTGGGCGGTTGAAACCCCTCCTTGTCAAACGAAGTCCGCACAAGGCGAGACTAATAAATAAAGATTAAAACTCGGCGGTTGAAACCGCTGCTAGACAAACGAAGTCCACTCCAAGCGGACTAAGAAAGCAATTTAAGGGACAGGGGCGGTAATTTCTGTAGGTGCGATCGCCCCTGGTGCAGGTACGGCTTGTTTTTCCAGTATTTGGCGCTGTTTGTTCCGAAATTCTGTGGCCGCCTCGTTCAAATTTTGGCGCTGTTCGGTATTAAATTCTTCCATGCTGCGGCCGTTTCCCAATCTGGATCGGTGAATTAAATCAAATATTCCGCTTCCGCTGCTGCGGCCGGAAAAAGGGTCGGTATTGTCTTGAGTTTGAAAGTCTTGCAGCGGTTGGGGGGAATTAGTTAAACCGCTGGCTTGAGCGAATGTTGCTTGAGGTGAGAAAAGAGCACAGGAGGCGATCGCGCTGACTGTTACCCGAATCATCCAATTGCCTGATTTAGAAGTTTTGATGTTCATGATTTTTTAGTTTAGCCTTCAAAAAAAACAATTATATCTAAACAATAAGCTGTTCGGCATTTAAAGGAGGATAGTAGGGTGCGTCAGTAAAGAAGCGTTTCCCATGTATAGTAAGCGTTCTAGCTGACGCACCTTACCTGGATCGTTAATGGTTTAAATGCGTAACAGCTTATTCTGATTGGCAACAAATATTGTAGCACTTCTTAAAAGTTTAGATCCGGGTAAGGACACGGCATTGCCGTGTGTCCCTACAATTGATTGATATCAAGGGCGGGCTAGAAGCCCACCCCACAGTCACCTATACCTAACTAAGCAAACCGGCGTCTCAGCAGCGGTTGAATGCTCAGCAGCGCTACCAAATCAAAGGCTAGCAATACTAACAGCGCTCCTCCAAAACTAACATTACCCCAAGGAGCGTGCATCACGACACTGGCTAGCGACCAATCGCTGTGCAGGTACAAGTAGCGAATAGGTTCGATCGCATAACTTAGAGGATTGAGAGTCACAACAACTTGCAGCCAGTCTGGCATAAACGACAGCGGCGCGAGGGCTGTGCTGGCAAATAACAGCGGCAAGTTAGTAACAAAAATTACCGCAATTAATTCTACGTGACCGGGGAGAGCAAATGCTAAACCCAGACTCAAACCGGTGACGCCCAAAACTAACAGCAGCACGATCAGGGCGATCGCCCCGAGTCCGGCAATTCCCGGCAATCCCGCGCCCAAAAACGCGCCAGCCGTAACGATTGCGCCCGTTTGGATGAAACTCAGGGTGACGATAAAAATAGCGGAAGCTAGGACGATCGAAAATCTGGAAGCCAGGGGCGCGACTAACAAGCGGTTGAGGAATCCGAATTCGCGATCGAACATAATCGGCAAACCGGCATTCAGCGCCCCTGCAAACGCAGTAAAAACGATTACACCAGCGCCGAGAAATTGCCCGTAATTCTGGCTTTCGCCGAACAAGCCAGCGGGAGCATTTTCAAACAGAGCTCCGAATAAAACCAACCACATTAGCGGCTGAATAATTCCTGCAACTAGCGTCGAGGGGCGGCGCTGCAATTGAATAAACAGGCGCTTGGTTAAGGCGAGTGTTTCTTGAATGAAGTCGCCCAGCAGGGAACTCGAAGTGTCAGCGGATGGCTTGGAGAGCGGCCGCTGCTGGTTGAGGTTGTTGGGGGATGTAACAGTACCGCTCATAATTGCTTGCGCTGATTTTGATTAAATCTAACTCTCTTTACAGTAGCAAGTCTGGAGGTATTGGTGGTGTTGGGCGGGCGATCGCCCTTACAATTGTTGGGGGTCAATCCCTTTTTCTCGCAGCAATTCTATTAAAGCTTGATAGCGCTGCTGTTCCTGTTGTCGCAGAGTGCGTTCTTCTTCTAGCTGTTGCTGAACGAGTTGTTTTTCTTGCTGTTCGCGATCGGCACGTTGGCTTTCCTGTTCTCGAAGTCGATCTAATTCTACGGAAGTGAGGAATTTGCGATCGTCTGGGCGATAAATTTCGAGGGTTTCTGGTGTCATTTGAAACCGTATGCCCAAGCGGGGGCTAACCCAACCGTTGATTTCTGGGATTTCTTCTAGGCGATCGCCCACTCGCTGAGATCCTGTAAATTCTAAGGTATCTGGGTCATAGATATAATATTCTTCTACTCCGTAGTTTTGATAGAAGAATATTTTTCGGAGCATTTCGGTGTTGTTATTTCCTGGGGATAATATTTCAAATACTACTTGAGGCGGAATATTATCTTCTTCCCATTGTTTGTAAGAACCCCTGTCTCCTTTTGGTCTGCCAAAGACTGCGAGTATATCTGGTGCTTTGCGAATTTTGTTATTGCCTTCGACGGGATACCAGAGTAAGTCACCAGCAATAAATACGTCCGGGGAAGTAGCGAATAATATTTCTAGGTTTTCCTTGATTGTAACAATCCAGCGGAATTGTTTGGTGTTGTCTGCCATTGGTTGACCGTCGCTGTCGGGGTAGATGATTTCTGGTGTTGTTTGTGGGGCGATTTGTTGTACCATGCCGTTCACCTTTTGGCTGCAATAGTTTTAATTATATCAAGTAAAATATATTATGTTAAAATTATAACAAGCTATCATTAACTCTGCTAGCTAAAAACTTGATTTACTAGGAAAATAAAGCTATGTCATCAAGGGCGATCGCCACTTTGGTCTAGATTATGGAATCTCTGCCATAAACTCTGCAATAGAGCGTCGTTGAACGCCTAACCATGATAAATTTATTTATCCACAACAATTTTTACTCTTACAAATAAACTTAGGAGCCATCAATGAGCATTAGAAAAAATTTCAAAGCTTACGATTTATGCCCTTGCGAGAGCGGAAAAAAAGCAAAGTTTTGCTGCTTGGTTAGTAAGGGAAGGTGGAATAAAGATCCTGCTCTTGTTCAAGTAAGACCTATTCCGGTAGAAGATTATGCACACCCTAAATGTTATGCCTCTTTAACTAAAAAATGCAGCACAAAAATTACTAGAGAGCATTTTATTTCACATAATATTTTGAAAGAGTTGGTATACGAGAGGGGAGTTAAAATTACTGGTGTCCCTTGGATTGATTATGAAACTTGGAAAGTCTTACCTACTGAAAGTCTTGCTTCTAAGATTTTGTGTGAAAATCACAATCAGGCATTATCTGACCTAGATGCTCAGATGGGAAGATTTTTTAGAACTATTCTAGATTTTGATGAAGACTTTAACAGGGATGATCCAAAGGAAGAACTGGCAGTATTTTCTGGTGAAGATATTGAGAAGTGGATGCTTAAAACAGTTTGTGCTATGGTAGCGTCAGGTCAACTAGCCACCCAGGGTCAAAAAATGGATGTTCCACTTAAAAGAGAATGGGTTGATATTCTTTATAACAATCATTATTGGCCAGAACATTGGGGAATGTACTTTAACGTTCCCGAAGATAGAACCATAAATATATTTAAATCAATTTCTGTACAACCATGGACTGAAGCAGGTGAATTAAAGGGGGTTGTAGTTTCAGTAAACGAGTTTAAGTTTAACCTAATCTTAGGTAAACCAGAGAATCCATGGGCTTGTGGAAGATACAGACCCCGAACCATGATATTTTCTCAAAAGGGTGTTAAAAAGTATATAGAAATTTGTTGGCAGAATAATGCTTATCAAAGCCAGGTTGATTTAACGAGAATTGGAACTACTGCTTCCGAACCACCAGACTGGGAACCATGGATGACACAGTAAGAGAGTAAATATTAAGAGTGATAAGTCGAATTATTGAAAGCAATTCAATTTTTAGCCACACGGCGACTGCTCGAAAAATTGATCTGTGAAACTGAAACCGTTTTCACGATTCCACCTGTGTTAAAACAGTATGTTAAAATGGTTGCAGAATAGTCTTAAACATTTAGAGCAATGAGATAAAACCATGACCGCAACTCCTACCAAACCTAAGCAGATGCTCAGTTTCGAGCAATTTGTCAAGCAACTTCCCGACGCAGAAGGCCGCTATGAACTTGTCAATGGAGAAATTGTGAGAATATTACCAATAAGACTGCATGAGGATGTTGCTGATTTTCTGATCAAACAATTTGATAGAGAAGCCGATCGCGTTCCGCTCAATTACAGGGTATCTGGCAGATTTATGCTGAGGACATTAACCCCCAATGGTAAAGAACAAGGCCGCCATCCTGATGTTACAGTAGTAGACAAAACCCTCTGGGAATCGCAGCCCTTCGCCTATTCAGCACTAACTGAACCACCACAATTAGTTGTAGAAGTTGTCTCAACAAATTGGGAAGATGATTATATCGACAAGCTGGATGAATATCAGCGGCTGGGAATTCCTGAATATTGGATTGTCGATTATTTAGCTTTGGGTAGCAGAAACTATTTGGGCAACCCGAAAGAGCCGACTGTGTTTGTTTACCTGCTTGATGAAAATGGCGTTTATCAAATGACTGCTTACCGAGGAACTGAGCGAATTATATCTCGAACTTTCCCAGAATTACCGCTGACAGCAGAACAAGTATTGGATGTATGATGTCAAATCCGGTTGCACCGGAATAATAGAGGAGACGGCAATGCCGTGTCCCTACCTCAAAATAATATTGTAATGTCAATAAAGGGATTTTCGATGGGGGAGGGCGGGTTTATTTGACCTGTCTGTAACCTTTAAGGCTACTCGCGAACCCGCCCCTACAGCTAATTGAGAATGGTGTAACATTTCAGTTATATCCGTTACATCCGTTACAAAATCCGTTGCCGAACTTCCCTCTTCCCTCAAATTACGATCGCATCGCCTGTTTTTGCTCAGCCTTCAAATCGCGGTTGCTAGCAGCAGCCAACTCCGCATCCAACAGCGTCTTACCAGTCGCAGCCAAATACACATCATCCAAACTCGGCCGAGATTGAGCAATCCCAAACGCAGGCAATCCCGCATTTTTCAAAGCTTGCTGAATAGTCACCAGCGCATCACTTTGCGGTGTTACTACTAAATTAAGAGAATTTCCTTGAGCCGCGTTGACAATTACTTCCTGCACAAAAGGCAAAGATTGCATCAGAGTTTTAGCTTTTTCGGCTTCTTCGATCGGCGAAAACTCCCGAATCCGCAGAGTCACCCGATCGCCCCCAACCCGATTTTTCAACTCCTCCGGCGTACCCTCAGCAATTACCGTACCCTTGTCAATAATCGCCACGCGATCGGCCAAAGCGTCAACTTCTTCGAGATAGTGACTCGTAATCAAAACCGTAGTACCTTCCTCCCGCAAGCGCCGCAGGAAATCCCACACCACCACCCGGCTTTCAATATCGAGCCCGACAGTCGGTTCGTCTAACACCAAAACATCCGGCTGGTGAAGCAACCCAGCAGCCAAGTCGAGGCGTTTGCGGATACCGCCGGAATAAGTGCCCGTCTTTTTATTTTCCCACTCCTCCAAACCGAGGAGTTTCACCATTTCGTCAATCCGCCCTTTAATCGTAGGGCGCGGCAAATGGTAAAGCGCTGCTTGCAGTTGCAAGAGTTCCCGCCCCGTCAGCACCTTATCGAGAGCAACTTCTTGGGCGACGTAGCCGAGTTTCTGTCTGGCAATTCTCGGCTGACTCACAGCAGAAATGCCAGACACTTCAATGCGTCCCCTGTCTGGCGATGTTAAAGTACAAAGTACCCGCAGGGTAGTGGTTTTGCCTGCACCGTTGGGGCCTAGCAAACCAAATATTTCCCCCGGTTCTACCTTGAAGGAAACATCTTTAACGGCTTCTACATTGCCGTAGCGTTTCTGAAGATTTTCAATTAAAACGGCGGGAGCCATATTATTTTAGGGATGAATTGGTTGTTAATATTTTGACACTTCCGGACTCAAATTGCCGGAATGTTTGGTTGAGGAATGCGAATGGCTTGTTGGGGCGGGTTTTACCAACCATCTATACCAAAAACCCATAATCTCGTAAACCCGCCCCAACGAACACGGCAAATCGCAAATTACTTCTTTGAATTTTTTGCAAAAATAATGAGTTTTGAGTTAACTGTAACTTTTCAGTTAGCTACTCAAAACTCACATTTTTTTTAAACAAGTAGAGATGCACCCGCAACCTATTATTTTATAATTATCTCTACCTATAGAGTGATGTCGATCGCGATTTTCATAATCAACTACCGTTCCCAAATACATCGAACTATCTAACCCAACATCTCACCCGCAGAAATGCCGCATATCAAAGTTTTTAACTGGCATTTTCTACTTTTAACTCCTCTACAGGGAGTAGCTGCCAGGTCTTTAATCGACAATTTTTACCCAACCGCGGCGCACGTTGTACAGCAGTCTGTTGATGATGGCATACTCATCTTCATTCAGCGTTCTTTCTAAAAGTGCGGATCTGAGCTGTCTCCGGTCGTGGCGAGTCACGACGCTGGAGAACATGACCTGACCAAATAACTCTTCGAGTGTCATTTGAGAAACTGACATGATAAACCTCCTAATTGATTGAGACAGATAAATTTTTTACATATTTATTGTAATCCTATTATGCTCTCTGGGATCGACTCCAAAGGCGATCGAAAACATTGACACGCTGTGATTTTTGGGCTAAAAACCGGTGACCGAGACTGTGATGCCAAGTGACTTGGATCTTTTTAATTTGTGATGCTTGTCACTAAAGGAAGAAGGAAGTTCGGCAACGAGCAATGTACGGGATGTAACGGATGTAACGGATATCAGGAAGTTCGGCAACGAGCAATGTACGGGATGTAACGGATGTAACGGATGTAACGGATATCAGGAAGAAGGCTGTGGGGGCGATCGGCAATGATATAAACCCAGGACACAGCACTGCCGTGTCCCGATCTCTGGTAATATTAATTCGGATGCTACCGGATTTGATGATATTACCGCTTCTCTCCGTCATTTTCCCGTCTGCCAATTTTCCAGCTAATTGAGGCATCGGTCGATCGTCGCCACAACCGACTCGGCCAACTCTTTCAGCGCGTAACCGCCCTCCAAACCAAAGGCGATGCGGCGGGTGATTTGCAGACAGTATCCGGTGAAAGTACCGAAATCTGACGGCGCTAGAGTCATGCTCGCCAGCGGATCGGAGGCTGTAGCGTCGTAACCTGCGCTGACAATCAACAAATCCGGTTCAAAGTTTGACAAAAACGGCACGACAAGAGATTCAAAGGCGCTCAGGTATTCAGCTATGCCGCCGCCCGGATACAGGGGAATGTTCAACACGTTGTCGTAGGCGCCGCGCTCATCGGCATCTCCCGTTCCCGGATAGCACGGAGATTGGTGCAGGGAACAGTAGGCAATTTGCCGGCAGTTTTCCACCAAAGATTGAGTGCCGTTACCGTGGTGCACGTCCCAGTCGAGGACGGCGACGCGGTTGATTCCCGGCTGTTCCAGGGCGTAGTGAGCGGCGATCGCAGCATTGGAAAACAAGCAAAAACCCATCGCGCGGGCGTTTTCGGCGTGGTGTCCCGGCGGCCTGGCCAGCACGAAAGCCGGCTCTGACGCAGCCAGCACCCGATCGACCCCATCGAGCCAAGCACTCGCCGCTAGCAGCGCTACGTCGTAACTTTCCGCAGAAATCGGCGTGTCGCCGTCGAGGTAGCCGCCTCCCCGATGAGCCAAATGTTCGACTTCTTTGATGTATCTTTGCGCGTGAACTTTTTTGATAGCCCCGAACAGTTTTTGTTCGCGCTGCGCCACTGGGGTGGGCTGTTGCCACTCAATTTGAGCCGCCCAGGGAGCAGCTTTCAGAGCATTCGCGATCGCCGTTAAACGTTCTGGTCGCTCTGGGTGAAGCATTCCAGTCTTGTGCAGCAAGAAATCTTCGGAGTAGATGACGGGTAGCATCGGCTGATTTTAGAGTTGATATTTTATATTTTAGATTTTCAGTTTGCTTCAATTCGGCATTCGGCTTTGTGAAATTAAAATTTCTATCTGGCAACCATTTTATTTTTTTAGATCGCAGTCAAAAAAACTCACCAAAGCATGAAATCCTTCAGCCTAAAAAAACCTTTCTAGCTTTTGCCAATTGATGACTAAATCACCAACTGCAAAATTGCCAATTCTCCTTGTTTCGTCAGTTAATTTTTCTGGCGACATTCCCATAAAGTCAAAGGCAAATTGTGATATAATTTCAGGAGTAATTTGCAATATTTGGCAGCTCTACTGAATCCAAACCGATTTTATCACATTTTTTGGATTTATAGCGGTCAAATTTAAAGTTTTAACGGAGTTTTTCAACCTATGAGTATCTCTGAGTCGCGGATAATCCCGACGGATCTGGGTGGTGAGATGTCCCGATCGTACTTAGAATACGCCATGAGCGTAATTGTCGGTCGGGCGCTACCAGATGCCAGGGACGGTCTCAAGCCCGTTCACCGACGCATTCTCTACGCCATGAACGAATTGGGCTTGACTCCCGATCGACCTTTCCGCAAATGCGCCCGCGTCGTGGGGGAAGTGCTGGGCAAGTATCACCCGCACGGAGATACAGCGGTTTATGACGCCCTGGTGCGGATGGCTCAGGATTTTTCCATGCGGGAACGCCTGATCAACGGCCACGGCAACTTCGGCTCCGTTGACAACGACCCGCCCGCTGCCATGCGGTACACCGAATGTCGCCTCACAGCCCTGACTAGCGACTCCATGCTGCGCGACATCGACTCGGAAACAGTTGATTTCGGCGACAACTTCGACGGTTCCCAGCAAGAACCCCTCGTACTCCCGGCACGCATTCCCCAAATTTTGCTCAACGGTTCCTCCGGGATTGCTGTAGGGATGGCCACCAACATTCCGCCGCACAATTTAGGCGAAATAATTGACGGTTTAGTAGCACTAATCCACAATCCAGCACTTACCGACCTGGAATTGATGCAGTACATCCCCGGCCCGGACTTTCCCACCGGAGGGCAAATTCTGGGTAGAGGCGGCATTCGCGATGCTTACACCACCGGTCGCGGTTCGATTACCATGCGCGGAGTCGCCGGCATTGAAACCATCGAACATCCGGGCCGCCCCGACAAAGAAGCAATTATTATCACCGAATTGCCTTACCAAACAAACAAGGCAGCGCTAATTGAAAAAATTGCCGAACTTGTCAACGACAAAAGATTAGATGGAATTTCCGACATTCGCGACGAAAGCGACAGAGACGGAATGCGCATCGTGATCGAACTAAAGCGCGACGCCTATCCCCGCGTCGTCCTCAACAACCTCTACAAACAAACACCCCTCCAAGCCAACTTTGGAGCCAATATGTTAGCGCTAGTAAACGGGGAACCCCAACTACTTACGCTCTCCCAATTCCTCAATGTCTTCCTAGACTTCCGCATTGAGACAATTACTCGCAGGACTCAATTTGAGCTCCGCAAAGCAGAAGAACGCGACCACCTTCTGCAAGGCTTATTAATTGCCCTAGACAACTTAGATGCAATTATTCACCTAATTCGCGCCGCTGCCGACTCTGCCGCAGCCAAACAGGAATTGATCGATAATTACGGTCTTTCCGAACAGCAATCCGACGCAATTCTGCAAATGCAGTTACGGCGTTTGACAGCCTTAGAAGCGCAAAAGATCCAGCAAGAACACGAAGAACTGCGAGCGAAAATCGCCGATTTGGAAGATATCTTAGCGCGCCGGGAACGCATCTTAGAAATCGCCGAATTTGAAGCAGTCGAAATCCAAACCAAAATCGCCACTCCCCGGCGCAGCGTCATCGAACACGCCGAAGGAGAAATCGATGAAAGAGATTTAATTGCCAACGAACAAGCAATTATTCTGATCACCGAGCAAGGCTACATAAAGCGGATGCCTGTCAGCACTTTCGAGGCCCAAAGCCGCGCTACTCGCGGTAAAGCAGGCGCGAAAATGAAAGAAGACGACGGAGTAGAACATTTCCTTTCCTGCTGCGATCATGACAGCGTTTTGTTCTTCAGCGACAGGGGCGTAGTTTACTCAGTCAAAGCTTATCAAATTCCCATCTGTTCCCGCACTGCCCGCGGCACTCCCGTGGTGCAACTGCTGCCGATTCCTATAGAAGAAAAAATCACTTCTATGGTGTCAGTCACAGAATTCACCAGCGAAGAATACTTGGTAATGTTGACTCGCGGCGGCTACATCAAGAAAACCGCACTTTCCGCTTTTGGCAACATCCGCACTAATGGATTAATTGCGATTTCTCTAGAAGAAGGCGACCAACTGCGCTGGGTGCGGAGAGCAAAAGTTGGCGACAGCATCATCATCGGCACGCGCCAAGGCATGGCAATTCATTTCCGCACCAATCACGAACAGTTGCGCCCTGTCGGCCGGGCGACGCGGGGTGTAAAATCAATGAAATTGCGATCGGGCGATGAGTTGATCAGCATGGACATTTTGCCGAGTTCAATTGTTGCCGAAATTGCTGAATTAGAAACGGGCGAATCGGAATTTGAGGGAGCAGAAATTGCTCTGTTAGAAACGGGCGAATTGGAATTTGAAGGAGCAGAAATTGCGGACTTGGAAGCTGAAGATGTGGAATTGGAAGACGAAGAATTAGAAGTGGAAGCTGAGGAAATTGAAGGCGAAGATGCCGAAGAAATTCCCACAGTTAGCAGCGAAGTTCCTTCGGTGTTGGTAATCACCACCAACGGCTACGGCAAACGGGTTCCAGTTTCTCAATTCCGCCTGCAAAGACGGGCTGGTAAGGGATTGACGGCTACTAAATTCAAGTCGAAAAAGGGCAAGGATCAGGTAGCAGCGCTGCGAATTGTCAACGAAGATGACGAATTGATGATTATTACCAACCGAGGTATTATTATCCGTCAGGCTGTGAGTGCAATTTCCACGCAATCTCGCACTGCAACGGGCGTGCGGGTGCAGCGGTTGGACGAGGATGATTCGATCGTAGCTGTGGCTTTGGTGCCGCCTGCGGGTGAAGAGTCGATCGAAGAATCGGAATCTGACGAAGCGGCAGAATAGTCATAGGTTCAATAGTCCGGACAGTTTTCAATCACCAACGGTAGAATAAGGGTTTCAGCTTCCTCAGCAGGTGAAATCTTAACGGTAGAATGCGGGTTTCAGTCGCTGCCCAAAAAACTGTCCGGAGTATTGATAGGTTAATAGTTTGTAGGGTGCGCTTCGGTGCACCTTACTGCTGTTGAAGGTTCAAAGTGCGATCGTCTATTCCCGGTTTCTGCCTCCAAGACGGGTCAACATTTAATACTAATTCTGAAAAGATATATGTAGGGACACGGCATTGCCGTGTCCTTAATGCGATCGTTGACAATCGATCCGATAATTGCTATAGCATAATATAAGCCAAAAGTTAATAGCAAAAGTCTGTAAAAATGCCTTATTTAACAGCAGCAAACGACATCAAAGCACTCATCGCTAAATTTTCCCAAGCTAAAATCCTGTGGGTTGATACAGAAATAGCAGACTATAAATCCAATCCCAGATTATCTCTAATTCAGGTGTTAGCTGACTCCACAGATTCGACAGGAGATGCAACTTTTCTGCTAGATGTTTTAGATAAACCTGAATTGGCAAAAGATTTCGTCAACCAAATCATGGTAAATCCAGATATTGAAAAAGTATTGCACAACGCCAGCTATGACATCAGATTTCTGGGCAATGACGACGCCCAAAATGTCACTTGTACATTGCAAATGGCGAGAAAGATTCCAGTTTACATTCTGCCATTACCCGATCGACAACTCAAAACTTTAATAGAAACACTTTGCGGCATAGCTTATGTAGATAAAACCGAACAGGGCGGGGATTGGGCAAAACGTCCCCTGACCCAGAAGCAGCTAGAATATGCTAAGATGGACGCGGTTTATTTAGCTGGAGTGCATCGCCGCCTGCTAGAAATCCTTGCCCAATGTTATCCCGAACCCGCAACGGAAAACTTGACAGCATTGGGCGAAAAATATCAGGAAATAGAATCTCGGTGGAAGCCGCTTGATTCAGAAATCGCTGAAGTGAAAGAACGATTTAAAGCAGGCATGATGGCGCAAAAGCTCAAAGATAGTTCTTGTTTTCAGCTTTCCAGTTCTATAACAATGAAAGTTGATTTTATGACGCTGGCAAGACTGACGCAAACTCAGGGAATTGAGTTGAATTTTCCGGTGACGCTGACGAAAGAAATTCAAAAACAGTTAGGAGAATTCATCGCTGATCCATCTTTGGAAGTTGAGGAGATTGCGAGTTGGCGGTTGAATTCTAATGTACAGCAACGGCGAAAATCTACTAAAAAAATTGCGCCGGAACCGGAGAGTGAGGATTTAACAGTGTTGGGGAAAAGGTATCAAGAAATTTTGCCTGAATGGAAGTTACTGGATTCAGAAGTTGAGCATCTGAAAGAGCGCATTAAAAAAGCAATGTTGGTGCAAAATAAGGAAAATACTCCCCATTTTAAGTTATCCAGTTCCTCGATTTTGAAGGTAGATTTTGCTAAATTGGCAAAACTTGCGCTATCTGTGGGAGTTGAGTTAGATTTTATGGTGACGCTGACTCAATACATCCAAAAGCAGTTAGGGGAAGCTATTAACAAAATTGACGTGCAAATTGAGTATATTACCAGTTGGCGGATGACAGCTAAGACTGTGGAAGATGAAGATGAGGAAATCCCGTTTTAACTAACGTCAGTTCTGGTTAAGCAGAAGGAGGCAAAACCCAATCAAACCCAAGAGAGTGCTTCTTAGGTTGATGGCAATAGGCAATTAAACCACACAAAACATTCGCACAGGGCGTTGCTTAATCAGGGTATGAAAAAATAAGTTTAAAATCCAGAAACTGTGTCGAAAATGGTTTCTATGACTTGCATATTTTGCCTTGCATACCGTAAATCAGCAACGCCCTGTTTCTGCATGATGACTCCTTCGAGATGCGATCGCAGTTATTCAGATTTCAGGGATGCCATATCGATACAGAAGCGGTACTTCACATCAGACTTGAGCAGTCGCTCGTAAGCTTCATTGACCTTCTGGATGGGGATGACTTCGACATCGGCGGTGATGTTATGTTCGCCGCAGAAGTCGAGCATCTCCTGGGTTTCCGCTATGCCGCCGATGTTGGAGCCCGAGAGACTGCGCCGCCCCATAATCAGGCTGAATGCCGAGACTTCAAGGGGATTCTCAGGTGCGCCGACAAGGGTGATGTTGCCGTCGCGGGTGAGCAGGTTGAGATAAGCGTTGATATCGTGATTGGCAGATACGGTGTCGAGGATGAAGTCGAAGCTGCCAGCGTGCTGCTGCATTTCGTCGGTGTTGCGGGAGACGACGACTTCATCCGCACCAAGGCGGAGCGCGTCTTCCGTTTTATTGGGCGAGGTAGTGAAGACGACGACGTGGGCTCCGAACGCATGAGCAAACTTCACACCCATGTGCCCCAGTCCGCCGAGACCGACCACGCCCACCTTCTTACCCTCGGTGATACCCCAGTGGCGCAGGGGAGAATAGGTTGTAATCCCGGCGCAGAGAAGCGGTGCAACTCCGGCGAGATCGAGGTTAGAGGGGACGCGCAGAACGAAGCGTTCATCGACAACGATGCTGTCGGAATAGCCGCCGTAGGTGACAGGAGCGGTCTTGTGCTTGTCTGGGGAGTTGAAGGTGAGCGTCAGGTTCGGACAGAAGTTCTCAAGCCCGATTTTGCAATTGGGACAGGTTCCATCGGAGTCCACCAGACAGCCAACTGCGGCGAGATCGTCAGGTTTGTACTTTGTAACTGCTGAGCCGACCTTGGTGACACGACCGACGATCTCATGACCGGGAACAATTGGGTAGGTAGTGGGCATGACGCTGCTCCACTCGTTGCGTACAGAATGGACATCGGAGTGGCAGATACCGCAGAAGAGGATTTCAATCTGCACGTCGTGTGCGGTTGGATCGCGCCGCGCGATCGTGGCGGAGTCCAGGGGCGATGTTGCAGTAGCTGCGGAATAAGCTTTTGTGTTGTACATGAATTGATGCTCCTAATTTGTTTACTTTTGGTGCCTGGTATTGTTCGTCGCTAACCTGTTCCAGCCAGTCCACGGCCTTGCCGTCGAGCTGTTCCTGAATGGCAATGTGCGTCATTGCCGTGGTTGGGGTGGCTCCGTGCCAATGCTTCTCACCAAGCGAGAACCAAATCACGTCTCCCGGCCGAATTTGCTCGATCGCGCCGCCCCATCGCTGTACAAGTCCGCAGCCAGCCGTTACGATCGGGGTCTGTCCCAACGGGTGAGTGTGCCATGCTGTCCGAGCGCCGGGATCAAACGTGACACTGGCACCAAGTGTGCGTGCTGGATCGTGCGCCTCGAACAGGGGGTCAATACGGACAGTGCCGGTAAAATACTCGTCCAGTCCTTTGGCCGCAGGCTGTGAGCCACTTCTTTTAATCTCCATTTCTTAATTCCTTCACTTGATGCCATTTCGGTGGCTCTCCCAATCGTAGAAATTGAGCGCTTATCGCTTCTCTATCAATAGGGAGGGATTTTTTAAGAAACAAGGTTAGCTTTGATGGCATTTTGGTTGTCAGCAGGCCAATCTCTTGCCCCATCAAATCTGCGTTTTCTATTGAATAAAAATCCAGACGCTTGCAAGAAACCGGAATCGTTTTTCATTGCTTTAGACTCATTCTAAGAATCCTCAAGGGCAAGCAATAGAACGATCGTCTAAGATTGTTGTACAATCCTGCAAATTTAGAAATGAACGCTGCCAAACCGAGTGAAAAGCCAGATAGGTCGTTAATGAACGACCAGCCGGCAAAGCGCGAGGCAGACAGAGCGCAAGCCCACAGAGACGAACTGACGAATAGCGGATTGCACAGGCGATTCGACCCCACACTTGTCGGTTCAGTCATGGTTGAGGCGGGAGATCCCTCACCGCAAAGGGGTGCCAATGTAAAAGCGATCGACGTGAGTTTATTGGATGTGCCTCTATTGGATGTCACTATACCTGTTCATTCCTAGTTTCAACCGAACTCAGCGCCGCTTTGAGGGTATGCCAAGCCAAAGTTGCACACTTAACCCGCATCGGATATCGGGAAACACCTTGCATGATATTGAGTTTCTCCAACGGAGGCTCAAACTGAGTATTTCCCATTACCATCTCGCGGAACTCTTCTACCATTAAAAGCACCTGTGAAATAGTTTTACCTTTGATAGCGATCGCCATTAAGTCAGCAGAAGCAAGGCACAAAGCACAACCTGCACCTTCAAATTTAATATCTGCAATTTTACTTTCTGCTTCATCTAGTACCAGCGTTAAATCAACCACATCACCGCAATAAGGATTTTCTCCTCGGTGTTGACGGTGTACGGGGTTAGTTTTTCCTTTGTTTTGCGGTTTTCTGGCGTGTGTCAAAATTACTTGTTGGTAAATTTGGCGATCGTTAGTTTTCATAATTTATTCACTCTTTAAAATTCTTTAATAGCAACTGCTTGTAATCGTCCGGGGTATCAATATCAATCGCAGCTTCTGGTATTAGCAGAATCAATCCAGTATCTATATATTTTTGTATTAATGCTTTTGCACCTTTATCTCCTTCAAGCTGCATCAGTTCTGGAAATAAGGCCTTGCTAAACAGGGCAGGTACACCTGTAGTTTCGTTATACTTTGAGGCAATAATTACTTTTTGTGTTTCTTGATAAGACTCAATCAATTGATTTAAAATCTGGGGAGAAACTAGCGGCTGATCGGCAAGTGAGATGATAACTGCATCAAGTTTAGAGTTAGTTTTCAGTAGCATACTAATACCAGCGCGAATAGAAGAAGACATTCCCTCTCGCCATTGAGAGTTCTCTACAACTTGCACCGCCTTTGGCATTAGTTCCGGTTTAATTTGTTCTGCATAAGCTCCCAGGACTACTATGATAGGTTGGCTCATAGAAGCTAAGGCAACTTCAACCGCATGAAGTATGAGGCTGCGTCCTTGATAAGAAAGCAATTGTTTTGGTCTTCCCATGCGGGTTGCAGCTCCAGCAGCGAGAATAATTAGACCAATTTTAAATACCATACCCAAGTTTTGGATTTTTGATTATTAAGAACATACTCGTATTAGCCGTTAAATTTTTGATAATTGACTATTGATTGAATCATGAATTGGTACAGTGCGATTTCTTAAAAAACCACCTTGATGCTTTGCTGTTACTGCTTGAATTTCGGCTATAATCGCCAGAGCAATCTCTTCGGAATTATCTGCCCCAATGTCGAGTCCCACCGGACTATATAAATTTTGTTGCTGTTGTGGAGTGGGGATAACTCCTTCTTGTTGTAGTTCTTGCAATAATCGGTCTGTTCTTTTCTTAGGGCCAAGTACACCTAAGTATTTTAAGCCAGAAGGCAATAACACTCTCAGCAATTCCAGGTCGTCTAAATAATTATGAGTCATAACTACAGCAACAGTACGCTCATCTATCTCGATTTTTTTTAATACATCTTGAGGAGAACAAAATTTAACTCGATCTGCTTCTTGAAAACGCTTTCGGCTTGCTTCCCGTTGGCGGTGATCGACTACAGTAATATGCCATCCTAACTGTTTGCCAAAGCGAACAACGGGAAGAACATCATACCCAGCACCCAAAATTACCAGCGACAGCGGTGGCTGAATGACTTGAATAAAAACTTCAACTTTCCCGCCTATTAACTGATATTGTTTCCCTACCGAGGTTTTGTGTTGAAGTGCTGCTTGTGTATCCCTTAAAACCGCTGCTGCTAATTCCTCATCGCTGATGTGATTGATGATATCTGAATTTAGTAGCAAGCGATCGCCTATTTGAGATTTGCTTTCACCCTCTATATTAAATACAGTTGCAATAGCACTCTCAACCCGAGCATCAAGGCATTTGTGGACAAAACTAATTTGGTTCGGCTCGTTTACTGGCAACGATTCAATCAAAACATAAGCAATGCCTTGACAGCCAAGCCCCAATCCCCAAATTAAATCTTCCTCCGAGGTGGAGTCATACTTAACCACACAAGGACTACCAGTGTTCATTACCTGCTGTGCTTTCTCAAATACATCACTTTCCAAACAGCCACCGCTAATTGCACCTACTATCAAGCCATCTGCACTCATCAACATTCGCGCACCAGGCCGGCGATAAGTTGAACCTTCCACTTTAACTAAAGTTGCCAAGGCTAGCTTTTTCGTGGTGTCTTTTACTTGCTCTAAAGCAGCCTTAATATCGTGTAGTTCTTTCATTGCTCAGCCTAAAAAATTTTGTATCTCATATCTATTCCGGTCTCCGGGCCGGAATGATATCAAATCCTTGCTTCATCCGTCGGGCGTAAAGTCGAATCAAGCTGCCAACAAATAATTCGCGCAATTTTCATTTTTTTGACCCCGAGTCAACAGTCAACAGTCAACAGTCAACAGTCAACAATCACGGACGGTGCAACCGGAATTGATATAGCTTTTATCAAAAAGATGAGGTATGACTGACAGCTTATATAACCACTAAACGTATAGGGCCCAAGCCCAACTACGTACCTCATCTTTCTGAGAACCGCTATATCATTCCTCAAATGACCTCACTCACAGCAGCTTGTCCGGGGTAATCGGCAGATCCCTGATGCGTCGGCCCGTGGCATGAAAAACAGCGTTGGCGATCGCCGCCGGGATGCCGACCATGCCGAGTTCGCCCATGCCCTTGACACCGAGCGGATTGACGACTTTATCGTCCTCCTCAACGAATATCGTGTCGATCTCCAAGATATCGGCATTAACCGGCACGTGATAGTGCTGCAAATTCGGGTTCATAATCCGCCCGTAACGGTGGTCGATTTCAGTCGCCTCTTGCAGCGCCATACCAATGCCCCAGACAACGCCGCCAATTTCCTGGCTGTGCGAGGCCTTCGGATTCATAATCTTGCCACAGGCGCTCACTTCAATGGCGCGCGTGACGCGGACAGTTCCCACATCCGGATCGACCTTCACTTCAATGAACTGCGCGCCGTGCGCCAACATCGCATACTTCTCGCGCTCCTCTGAGGGACGCGACTCGAATGTTTCCGTGATTTCGGTGAGATTATTACGCTTCATCACTGCGGAGATGTTGACGAAACGATCCGGGTCGCTTGTTAGTCGCAGTCTCCCGTCGAGCATCTCGACATCGGAGGGGGCTGCCCCCTTGAGCGGAGAATTCGCTTCCTGGTTCGCCAGCGCGAGCAACTTCGTGCCGATCGCCAGAGCCGCCCCGCGCACCGCCGAGCCCACGCTCGCCGTCGTCCAAGAGCCCCCCTGCGACGGCGATCGAGGCAACTTCGTGTCGCCGAGTTCAAATTTCACCTGCTCCAACTTCAGCCCCAGATACTCGGCAGCGATCATGGTCATCACGGTGTAGGTGCCAGGTCCGATGTCGCTGGTCGCACTTGCAACTTGCGCCGTGCCGTCCGCCCGCAGCGTGACGAGGGCGGCAGCGGGCATCTGGAAAGCGCCCCAGACGCTGGTCGCCATTCCCCAACCGACGAGCAGGCGTCCGTCACGCATCGATCGGGGCTCTTTCTTGCGATTCTTCCAACCGAATTTTTCCGCGCCCAGCCGGTAGCACTCCCGCAACGCCTTACTCGAAAATGGCTTGCCGCTCTCGGGGTCGGTTTCGGCATAGTTGATCAGCCGAAGTTCGAGCGGGTCGATCGCCAGCGCGTAGGCCAGCTCGTCCATCGCACATTCGAGCGCGAACATACCGCTAACGGCCCCCGGTGCGCGCATCCAGGTCGGGGTGGGGAGGTCGGTGTTGGTAATCTTCAGCGGCGCGTAGAGATTCGGGCAAGCGTAGACTTGGCGCGTGAACTGCGTGGTGCCGTCCGAAAACTCCTCGATGGTGGAGGTGTTGTGTACGGCTTCATGAATCATCGCCGAGAGCTTTCCCGATCGCTCCGCGCCGAGGGCAATCTTCTGAATCGTGTGCGGACGATAACCGTGGCCAGTGAACATTTGCGTGCGCGTATAGACAACCTTGACTGGGCGCCTGAGTTCGCGGGCTGCCATCGCTGTCAGCGCCGGATAATAGTTCGGGCGCAGCGACGCTCCAAACGCCCCGCCGACGAAGGGCGAGATCACACTCACGTTTTCCTCGGGCAGGCCGAAGCTCGAAGCCAAATGTTCGCGCACGCCATAGACCTCCTGCGTCTTGTCGAAGACCGTTAGCTTGTCGCCTTCCCAGACCGCGATCGCCGCGTGCGGCTCCATAGGGTTGTGGTGTTCGATCGGGATGCGGTACTCGGCCTCTACCTTCACGGCCGCTGCGCGCATTGCCTCTTCGGGATTACCGCGCGGCTTCGGAGGCTGCCCTTTAGTGGGGACGCGCGCGATCGCGCGCACCGCCTCAGTGTCGGTCATGTGCTGCTCTGAGCTGTAGGAGACTTTAACCAGACGTGCCCCATAACGTGCCTGCTCGTATGTCTCGGCGACGACGAGTGCCACGGGCTGCATATTGAAGAAGATTTTGTCGGACTGGAGCGCCCGAAACGACTTGTCTTGCTCCTCGGTGGGGCGGGGCGGGGACTGCTCCGTGGAAGACTTCAGACCAAGCTTCGGTGCGTTCAGGTGCGTGAAGACGCGAACTACGCCGGAGGCGCCTTGGGCCTCACGGGTGTCGATCGATTTAATCGTGCCCTTTGCTACGGTTCCCAGCACGATAAAACCGTAAGCGAGATTGGGAACCTTGAATTCCGCCGCGTATTTAGCCTTGCCCGTAACTTTGGCTGCGCCGTCCACGCGGCTCATTTCTTTTCCGATGTATCTTGCCATTTCGTTTATCCTCCCTAATTAGGCCGCGCCGCTCGTCATCGCTTGCTGCAAAGCCAGAACAATGGCGCGTTTTCCGAGTTCGACTTTATAACCGTTATGTTCAAGCGGTTTCGCATCTTTCAGAACCGCTTCGGCAGCCACTTTGAAGGTTTCTTCCGTCGCAGGTTTTCCGATCAGAACTCTTTCCGCTTCGGGTGAACGCCAAGGTTTATGCGCGACACCTCCCAAAACTACACGTGCCTGTGTGATGTTGTTGCCGCTTGTTTCTAGAGCAGCAGCCACGGCAAGCAGTGCAAAAGCATAGGAAGCCCGATCGCGAACTTTTAGGTAATAAGACTTGTTGGCGAAATTATTCTTCGGCATTTCGATCGCGACAATCAATTCCCCATGCTGAAGATTGTGATCTTTTTCAGGCGTGTTGCCCGGCAAGCGATGAAAATCCTCGATCGGGATTGTGCGTTCTTGCCCGTTCGTGCCGCGAATCCTCACTACCGCATCAAGGGCATAAAGCGCATTTGCCATATCGCCCGGGTAAGTCGCCACGCATTTGTCGCTGTAGCCAAAAATGGCATGAATGCGATTGAGCCCCTGAAGCGCTCCGCATCCGCTGCCGGGTTCGCGTTTGTTGCAGGGCATAGCGATGTCGTAAAAATACTGGCAACGGGTGCGCTGCATCAAATTTCCCCCGTTGGTCGCCATATTGCGAAGCTGCACGGAGGCACCGGCTAAAATCGCCATTGACAGAAGCGGGTAATTTTGCCGGACGAGTGCATGGTTGGCCGTGTCGGTATTTTTGGCTAACGCGCCGATCGAAATTCCGTTCGAGGTCGATCGAATCTCCGCCAGATTCAAACCTGAGATGTCAACAAGTTCGCTGGGACGCTCGACGTATTCTTTCATCAAATCAATCAGATTTGTCCCGCCTGCGAGAAACTTTGCCGTTTGATTAGCCGAAACGGTGCCAACGGCATTTGCCGCATCGGTTGCACTTGAATATTTAAACGATTTCATCGGCTTTGCCCCCCTCGTTTAATAATGCAACGGCAATTTCTTCATCGCTGGCAAAATGCCAAGCCTGGGCTGTTTCGCGCCCGGACTGAACTTCTCTGACTGCCGCCACGATTCCCGGATACGCGCCGCAACGGCAAATGTTGCCGCTCATGCGTTCTCTGATTTCTTCATCAGAGAGTGCTACATTCTGCGTGCTCGTCCGCAAATTGTTAGTGACGTGACTCGCGTCGCCGTTTTTCGCTTCCTGTAGAAGCGCCACCGCCGAACATATCTGCCCCGGCGTGCAGTAGCCGCACTGGAACCCGTCGTGTTTGATGAACGCCGCCTGCATCGGATGAAGATTGTCGCCGTCAGCGATCCCTTCGATCGTCGTCACCTCTTTCCCCTCGCAGCTAGCGGCAAGTGTCAGACAAGAAAGCACGCGGCGCCCGTCAACGATCACCGTACAAGCGCCGCACTGTCCTTGATCGCATCCTTTTTTGGTGCCGGTCAATCCAAGTCTTTCGCGCAGGGCGTCGAGCAGCGCCGTGCGCGAATCCACTTCCAGGCGTTGGGTGGAGCCGTTGATTTTCAAAAGAACCTTAACGGCGTTTTCAACCCCAGGGGTCGGGGCGAACACGGCCTCGGCCTCCGCGGCGAGCGTGGAAAAGGCCTCCTCTTTAGCCAGCAGGTGGAAGGCGAAGGTGCCGAGTAGGGCTGCCATGCTTTGCCCCAAGAATTTGCGGCGAGCAGCGCCGGTAATACCGAGTTGGTCGAGCAGTGTTTCTTCGTCCGCGCTGAGTTGCTCGTCGCTCTCGGTTGAACTGAAATCTTTCCGTTCTTGATTGTCGTCCATGATGCTCCTTGCAAAATTCTCAAACAACCGTTAGATAAGTGTTTGTTTTTCGGGCCGGCTTTTCTAACGCTCTGCACCCACCGAAGGCGCTTCTGCCCCTTCGCTCGGGCGTCTTTTATTCTCGAAGACTTCCCTTTTGCGATCGATCGCCCTGGTGGGATGAATCCTGTGCCTCGAACCAAGGGTCAATGCCCGCAGTGCCGGTAAAATACTCGGCTCGCAAGGCATTCGGCTGTGCGCCACTTCGTTTGAGGTTCATCGTTTGAATTCCTTTGGCTACCCCAATTGTAGAGATCGAACACTTAGCGCCTGCTCTATCAATAGGGATGAATTTTTTAAGAAGCAAGGTTCGCCTTGATGCCCTTTTGGTGGTCAGTAGGGGAATCTCTTGCCCAATCAAAACAGAGTTTACTCTTGTATAAAAATCCAGAATGCTTATAAGAAGCAGAAATGGTTTTTCATTGCTTTAGCTTAATTCTATGAATCCTCAAGGGCAAGCAATAGGACGATCGTCTAAGATTGTTGTACAATCCTGCAAAGTTAGAAATGAACGCTGCGAAAACGAGTGAAAAGCCAGATAGGTCGTTAATGAACGACCAGCAGGCAAAGCGCTTTGCGGATAGAGCGCAAGCCAACAGAGACGAACTGACTGAGCGGATTTCCCAGGCGATTGGTCATGATGGGACGATCGAGCCGCTCAAAGGATTGCACTTCTACCGCTCCTCCTCACCTTCGGAATGCGTTCATGGTGTCTCTATCCCTGCTTTTTGTGCGATCGCTCAGGGCAGCAAAGAAGTTCTTCTGGGCTGCGATCGCTATCAGTACGACTCAATGCACTATCTGCTTGCTACGATCGAACTGCCGATTGTCAGCCAAATTCTTGAAGCATCCAAAGCGCAACCGTACCTTAGCCTTCGCCTCGATCTCGACCCCACACTTGTCGGTTCAGTCATGGTTGAGGCGGGCGATCCCTCACCGCAAAGGGGTGCCAATGTCAAAGCGATCGACGTAAGTCCGTTGGATGCAAATCTTTTGGACGCTGTGGTGCGGCTCGTCAGGCTTCTAGATTCCCCTGCTGAAGCTCATGTTCTGGCACCGCTGATTAAGCGGGAAATCATTTACCGACTGCTGATGGGAGAGCAAGGTAGTCGGCTGCGTCATATTGCTGTTCTGGGTGGCTCTACCCACCAAATTGCTAGAGCTGTCGATCGACTTCGTAAAGACTTTAACCAGCCGCTTCGGATTGAAAGCATCGCACGAGAGCTTGGAATGAGTGTATCGAGCTTCCACCATCACTTCAAGTCTGTCACTGCCATGAGTCCCTTGCAGTTCCAGAAGCAACTGCGGCTCCAGGAAGCTCGCCGTCTGATGCTGGGGCAAAACCTTGACGCTACCAGTGCTGCTTACCGTGTCGGTTATGACGATTCGTCGCACTTCAACCGAGAGTACAAGCGGCTCTTTGGTATACCGCCGATGCGCGATGTGGAGCGGCTGCGAGAAGCTGCTAGGGAGATTGCGAGTTCAAAATGATCTCCTCAATATGCCCTAATCCGGCCAGAAACCGCTAAAACATTAGGCATTTATTGCGAGCACTGTATTTTGGGAACAAATCAACTATGGTTGGACAAATCAGAAAGTATAATAAATCAATTCATCTTAATCAAGTTTTAGACATATTTAAAACAGAAGAAAAATTACTAGGCTTGGTGCCTGATGATGCTTTACAGAAAGAACTAGATGATCTAGAAAAGAAATTATTGAATGGCAAAGGTGAAGATAATAATAATAAATGGTCTATTAAAGCATGGGTTATAGTGGAGGGTGATGTAGTAATTGGATTTGCCTTTGCTCGTGAGTATAATCTTAAGACCAAATTAAATTGTTTATATATTTTGAAAGATTATAAACGCAAAGGCTGGGGAACTAAATTGATGAAGCAGGTTAAACAAAACTGCAAATCTCCAATTGAGTTACCAGTCTATGAGGAGAATAAAATAGCGGTTGCTTTCTATAATAAACACGAGTTTTTATCTACTGGTTATGGGGTTGAACACGATCGTAAGTATCTAGTGATGACTTGGCATAAAGCTAAAAGCTAAGCAATTGCACACACTCAAACTCTTGTTCTACTCCCATCATAGAAGATTTGCGTAGCGAAGCGGGGCGAAGCCATCGCTCCTTTCGTCTTGGCAACCTAACACTTGTCCCATCTACCTATTTCGTAGTCGCCACCGCTGCGCCTTTGCGGTTTATTTCAATCCGCCATATTTGAGCAAGGTGGGCAAATAATGCCCACCCTAATTCCTACTTCCCTACCGTGAAATACTCATTCTTAGCATACACGCTAATAATGCAGTCTCCCACTTCAAAAAACATCCCCTCTTGCTCATCTTTAGAAAATTGCAAGTTGCCGTATTTAGAATTAATTTCCTCAGCAGTCGCCGCTTTTGCCTCCATTTCATCCGGGATAAGTCCGGTAGAACCGATATAGAAAACCAGCGGTGAAACTTTTTCGCGGTACACTTTTTCAGCATAAGCTTCCAGTCGCTCGTTGGCATTAGCTAAAGCAGCGACAAACTCCTCTCGCTTGACATCTTCTTCCTGCCATTTCGCTTGCAAAAGCCGCAGCAAACTATCTGCACCCACTTTGGCTAAAGTAGCGCTAACAATTCCGTTATCCTCCAACCCCAAAAACTCATCGAAAATCAGTTTCATCAAGTCGTCAACTTTGGTGATTTTTGTTCGAGATGACAGCGTTTTGTGTGCGAAGACAACAGGCTCATCTAAGGTGATGTCAAATGTCGGTTTGGCTAGCTTTTCGCCCGTGTTTTTGTGGTAAACTTCGTAAAGGCGATCGAGAAATTTGTTGGCCGAGTGGAATTTGCCGAAGTTGAGGATGTTTTTGCTGCCGATGTCGATTTTGTAGCTGACTCGCGAATCTACTGAACCGTTGGCGATCGCACTTTTTAATTCCGTGTATTCCGTCGTCGTCGGAAAGTTGATGTAAAGGCTTTTTGAGAGATAATGCTGTTTTAATTCTTCCAATTGTTCCGCAGTGTAAGCCTCAGATTCCTCCTTCAAATGAGCTGAGAGAATGCTGGAGAGAATTTTAATGTTTGCGAGTTCCTCGAACACTCCGTTAAGGCTGCCGTAACGCCCGTCAAAAGGCACGAGGGGCAAATTATCTAACTTTATATCGTACTCTGAACGGAAGTCAAATTCTTCCACAGGCGAACCGTCTTTTTCAAGGACACCGCATTTGTTGAGCAAATTAAACACTGGTTTGCTGCTGATTTTGGTTCGCAGCGACTTAATATTAACTTCGCCGTCGCTGACAATAGTATAATTGTTGAAAGTATTGAGGTCTGTTACCAGAATTCCTGCCACTTCGGTGATTAAAGTTCCATCCTCAACTTTTACCAGCTTAGCTTTTCGGGTAATCAGCATATTGATGGTAGCGGTATTTTGATTGATGGCAAATGAACCCATTTGCACGTATTCGCCACCATCTAAGAATTCAGTTTTCAGCCAAGGCTTGACAAGGTTGCCGTTTTCGTCTCGCTTTCCCTCAATTCGCTTCAAACCTTTTCGCTGATAATTTTCTTGCAAGTGTTTCAAGTTGATGATGATGCTGTTGCTGTTTTCCTCCAATATCTTGATTAACTCCAGCAGGGAAATTTTCTCGCTGACTTTTACCCGATCGCCAATTTCATGATTTTTCAACACATCAGGCGCAAAAACAGCCTGTTCCAAATCTTCCGTAAACTCCGCTATTTGGGCATTTGTCAAAGCTTTCGCGTGTTTTTCCGTCAAAGTAGCGTCGAAAGTGCTCGCCAGCGCATACTTAGCCGTATTTAAATTGCCGTCAGCGAGGTTAGCTTTCGCAAAAGCCAACACCGACTCATCAGTTTGAGCAACGCGAACATCTAGTTTGTCATACTCAGCTTTGGCGACTTGCTGATATTTGTAAAACAGTCCGCGATCGTCTGCTTTCAGCCCGCAGATTTTCAGCGTGCTCGATGAACCGTTAATTTTTTTGCCACTTTTGGAAACAAAAACTTGATAATCATATTCCTTAATTAACGGTTCTTCCAGCGGAGGTGCAACAGAACTGCCTAACAGTTTTGTGCTGTCGTAAAGAGCATCATAAACCATTTTGACTTCGCCAGCGCGGATGCAATTTCCCGATAATGTATTGGCGATTTTGGAGAGAAGTTTGAAGTCAGCAGAGGCATAGGAGATCGTGTTAGCAAACACATCCATGTCTTTAAGTTCTTCGCAAATTTCCCCTAGTTTTGCAGCTTCAGAATTGGCACTGGGGTCATTTGCATAGCCGTCTGTGTGCAAATTGATCGCTGTCACTTCTCCTGCTTTCACCAGAGATTTAGCGAGTTGCATCGACTGGGATATGCAGGTACAGCCAGCAGTGCGTATTTTTTGAATTTCTTTGATGTATTGAGAGTCAAACTTTATCACTTCTTGAATCGGAATTCGCTGGAAGTGACAAATTACGTCACCCTTGTCAGCATAGGAAATCAGGCTGACAATTAGCTGGTAATTGTTGTATTCGTCTAAGGTCAAAAGCTTGATTAGGGTTTCTTTCAGCGGTTTTAAGTCATAATACATTGAGCCGGAACGGTCGATGATGATGATGCTGTGAGCGACGGATTTTTCTGGGATATCACCGGGCTTTCTTTCTAAATTAATGCGATCGACTAAATAGAATGCCTTTGCGTTTCCGGCAAAATTGTAGAGGGTAAATTTGGTGCGAGTATTCGAGGCTGCTTGGCTGCTGGAACTTTTGACCTGAGATGATTGTTTTGCTTGCCGTGCCATAGTTTTCACCTATGTTGATTTATTCCTCAACACTATCTTGACACACGCTTTTGTGGGTGTCAAGGCCAGTCGGGAAAATTATCTGCTAGGCTAAATAAGCATTAATACTTAGCAACGGTTGACAAAAGTAGTGTGCATCAAGACCACAGAAACCGGGTTTTTTACCGAATCTGCGGGTAAGCTGTGTTGCATCTAGATTGCCTATGGTATTAGAGAGGGAGAGGGGGAGAAGGGGAGAGGGGGAGAGGATTTGACGATTTTCGATCGGGACTCGAAATATACAATTTAAATGCACAACAGCTTAACAACGAAATATTTTCGTAAAAACCCGGTTTCTGACCACCCGCGCCAGTCCTAAAATATTTAATCAATAATGCTTAATTTAGCAAATCCGCTGCTCAAACTCTATTTAAATTTAATCGGATGGGTAGCAATCGGATTCATTCTCGGCCGCCTGCTACCGAGAAGCTATTCTACATATTTAGCCAAGTTTCTTTTCTTCTTTGGCACACCATTGAGCATTGTTGCTTTTATCCGCAGCGCCAATTTGTCGGGCAATATTTTGATAGCGCCGCTGACAGCTTGGGCGGCAATTATCGCAGGTGGCGGACTCGCTGGGATTTTGATAAATTTCGGTGTGGGCGAGGAACGTTTCAAGACTCTTAATCCGATCGCCCAAAACAGCCCAAAACACACAACCGTTTGGAGTTTGCCCGCTCAAGGCAGTTTCTTGTTAGCAGCGATGTTTGGCAATACAGGTTTTTTAGGCATTCCCGTCAGCTTGTCTTTGTTGGGCCCCGAACACTTTGCCTGGGCGTTATTTTACGACTTGCTAGGTACTGGGATGGCAATCAATATACTGGGAATTGCGATCGCTTCTGTCTGCGGTAAAAGCAGTTTACATTGGGGTTGGTTAGCTCCCCTGCGGGCAATTTTTCAGAACCCGGCACTGTGGGCTCTCTGTCTGGGATTTGTCTCGCGCAGCTTGCCGCTGTCAGCACAAATCGAAGAATTGTTAACAACAGGTGCTTGGGCTGTAATTAGTTTATCTTTAATTACGATCGGGATGCAGTTGAGCAATTTGAATTCTTTGCACAACCTAAAACAAGTTTTGAGTTGTCTGGTGATTAAAATGCTGTTGATTCCTTTGGTATTTGGCGCGGGTTTAACGTTTGTTGGTATCGTTGGCGTGCCGCGACTTTCGCTGGTGCTGCAAATGGCAATGCCTCCTGCTTTTGGTACTACATTGTTGGCAGAGGTTTTCAATCTCGATCGCGAATTAGCTGTAACTGCGATCGGCATGGGCTGCGTTAGTTTATTATTCACTATTCCAATATGGATGCGGTTATTTGGTTTTTAATCAAAATATTAATTAGACCTCTTGCAAAAATCCTTTTAATCAAATTCTGGAACGGGCTCTGGGGCCCATTCCACAAGAAAAAAAATTTTGTGGGATGGGCCCCAGAGCCCGTCCTAGTTATTTTTGCAAGAGGTCTATTTTAGTAGACGATGGGTGATGGATGTTTGTGGTGAGGATTTGCATTTCTTACTACTGAGATATTGCACCATTCTCAATTAGCCTTTTACGAACAGGCTTTCGGGCCTGGGTCGCGAGAAAATTTATCTTTTGTGGAACAGGCCGGAAAGCCTGTTCTTGAGAATGCTGCAAGATGTGAGTTGCTACAAACAATTTGACGATCGCAACTCCCGACACTGACAAAACTTCCAGGGCCCAAGAGCGGATTGCCAAAATCTCAACTATGCTAACGTAGGCAAGCAGCAATCCCTTGTCACCAAGGCGATTAACATAATTTAAAACAATTTATTTTATTGAGGAGCGGTGTATTCCCTATGGCAAACCTGATCGGCACAGACAGCAACGACTTTATTCTAGGAACTCCGCTGGGCGATCGAATTCGCGGCTTAGATGGCGATGACACGCTCCTGGGTGCGGGAGGAGATGACACCCTAGAGGGCGACATCGGCAACGACCAGCTTCTTGGAGGGGACGGAGCAGATTCGCTGTTTGGGGGTGAAGGAAATGACGAACTCATTGGCAACCAAGGCCGCGATTTTGCGAACGGCGGGAACGGCGACGACTCGATTCGGGGCGGTTTGGGCAACGATACCCTCGACGGCAACGACGGGACAGACAGCGTTTTGGGAGACGCAGGGGACGACTTAGTTAGTGGCAACGCAGGCTTTGATGTGATTGCCGGCGGTACTGGCAACGACACCCTCACAGGAAATGATGGCGACGATTCTGTATTCGGGAATGCTGATGATGACTTTCTCTACGGGAATGCGGGGAACGATTCTCTCAACGGCGGTAGCGGCAGGGATCAACTGTTGGGCGGTGACGGTAACGATTACTTGACCGCCAGCGAAGGCGACGACACTTTGTACGGCAATGCCGGCAACGATTCGCTGTTTGGAGACTTCGGAAACGACCAAATATTCGGCGGTAAGGCTGACGATACAGCTTTTGGCGGCAGCGGTTCCGATACGATTCGCGGCGATGAAGGCGACGACTCGGTACTGGGAGATGAAGGTAATGACTTCCTGTTTGGTGGCAAAGGTAATGATGTTTTAGACGGCGGTTTTGGCGATGACTCCTTGGCCGGAGGTATCGGCGACGATACTATTTTGGGCAGTTTCGGCAATGACAATTTATTTGGTGCAGAGGGTAATGATTCTCTGATCGGAGGTGAGGGTTCGGATACTCTGACTGGCGGCAGCGGCAGCGATGTATTTGGATTGGGAGCCGGGCCTGGCAGTTTGGTTTTAATTACTGATTACAATGAGGCTGAGGATTTCTTTGGACTGCCGAGCAATTTATCTTTTAGTGACTTGGTAGTTCGGCAAGGTAACGGTGCAAATCTCAGAGATACAGTAATTACGACGATCGACGGCAAGCTTTTAGCAATTTTGACAGACACTCCGTCGGCGCTGATTGATGCCAATGATTTTGTATCTGTTACTGGGACTGGTACCCCCAGACCAACTACGACTACAACTACGACTACAACGACAACTACAACGACAACTACAGATCCAACTCTAACTCCAACTCCGACGCCGACTCCGACGCCGACGCCGACTCCGACTCCGACGCCGACTCCGACTCCGACTCCAACTCCGACTCCAACGGAAACTCCGACTCCGACTCCAACTCCAACTCCAACTCCAACGGAAACTCCGACTCCGACTCCAACTCCGACTCCGACTCCAACTCCAACTCCAACGGAAACTCCGACTCCGACTCCAACTCCGACTCCAACGGAAACTCCGACTCCGACTCCGACTCCGACTCCGACTCCGACTCCGACAGCAGCACCGACTCCGACGCCTACAGCTTCGAGGATTCCGACTGCGCCGACGGTTAGCGTGCCTGATTCGCCTCTGTTGTCAATTAGTTCTCTAGCCCCGACGCTCAATCCCGGACTTTTGCCAATGCCCGGTCAGACGCCGATATTCCCGACGGTGCTGCCGAGCCCGATACCCGTACCTCCTACACCTTTCGGATTTTAGGTTAGAGGCGATCGCGCGAGCTAGTTATGAGTTTTGAGTTAATTTAAAACTCACAACTCATAACTCAAAACTATTTAAGGTCTTGCTCAGTCTCGGCCGAGTCTTCAGGCGATTCGGCCGGATCGTCTTCGAGGGGAGATAATTGTTGGGCGTACCCCAAGAGCGATCGAAGTTTCATGCGCTGGATGTAAGGCCAGCCGCCATTGGCTTCAATATTCCTGAGCAGTTTGTAAAGTGCTTGGCGGTTGTCGGGAAAAGACGCTTGAAACAAACCGTCCCGAATTTCCTGGTGCGAAGCTTCCAGCGTCCGCAGCAAAGCCAAAAGCAGCAGACTGTCTCCCTGACAACTTTCGGCTAAGGTCCGAAGCGCCTCTGTCAGCAATTGCAGTTGAGACTGCAACTTTCCTGACTCTAAATCTTTGCCGTTGTCCATACCGCTGCTTCCTTTCAAATCTACAAGGCGTTTGTCCCCAGCCTTTTGGTCAGCCGACTAATCGAGCTAGTCGCGATCGCCATTCGGGGTCATAAGCAAAGTAACTTAAGTAGGTTGACGATCGCAATATTAATTTGCAGTCCAAGTCAGGAAAAGAGCACAACCCGTCGTACGATGTGTATTGGGCTGCGATCCTTCCCTTTTGAGAAATCAAAAGTTCTTGCTTATTTTTACGGCTCACTAGCTCGATTTTTTGAGTCAATGCCGGTGTCCGTGAAGCGAGCTATCTGGATCTAAATGCTGCCCGAAGCGCTGGCTAGCGCCTGCCGGCGGGCAATTATATTTTGCTCGAATTACGGCTTTTTCTTAATATAATCCGATGTTGGAGATTGAGGTTGGCAATGAAATATCGTGCTTTAATTGTTGCACTTTTAGCATTTTGCATGAGTGCGCTGGTTGCTTGTTCTTCTGCTCCTGACACGACGGTGGCGACTACCGAGTTGCTCACCTACGACGAGATTAGAGGTACTGGATTGGCTAATAACTGCCCTAGCTTGGCAGAAACTTCTCGGGGATCGATCCCCATCGAAGCGGGTGGCACCTATAAACTGACTGGTTTGTGTTTGCAGCCCACAACTTATTTTGTGAAGGAAGAACCAGCAAACAAACGCCAAGAGGCGGAATTTGTGCCTGGTAAATTGCTGACGCGGTTCACGTCGAGCATTGACCAAGTTCAAGGTACGCTCAATGTCGGTACTGACGGAACTCTGACTTTTAAAGAAGAGGATGGCTTGGACTTTCAAGCAATTACGATTCAGTTACCGGGCGGAGAGCAAGTACCTTTCTTGTTCACTATTAAAGAGCTGGTAGCCAGTTCCGATCCCGGAGTTGTTGCTATCAATACTTCCACCGATTTGAGAGGGGAGTTTAACGTTCCTTCTTACCGCAGCGCAGGCTTTTTAGACCCTAAAGGTCGCGGGGTATCGACTGGCTACGACAATGCTGTAGCGCTTCCGGCTACTGACAATTCCAAACTGAACCGCTCTAATGTTAAGCTGGCTGACACCCGCACCAAGGCGGGCAAAATTTCTCTCCAAGTTGCTAAAGTCAACAGCGCCACTGGCGAAGTTGGCGGGATTTTTGAGAGCACGCAGCCTTCTGATACTGATTTGGGAGCTAGACCCGCTCTGGACGTGAAAATTCGGGGTTTGTTTTACGCTCGCATTGAGCCTTCTGTGTCGTAAAATTTGCTTTCTGGATCGATCGAACTCGAGCAGTTTTTTGCCGTAAAGGTAATCCTCGCCCTTCATTAGCCAACAGTCTCGAGCAACATAACTTAAGACTGTTGACTAATGACTAAATTTATGATTAAATTATTATTTGTTGCCAGTTATTAAGTTAAAATTTTTAATTAATTAAAGTATTGCTTTCAAACCGCTTTCAGATTATGGTCGGGTGTCAAAAAAAATCCTGTAAAATTCGGGATTCTGCCTTCTACCTTCGGATGCTCCCGCTAAATCGCTGGGCATTCCCAAAGCTTGACAGGTGTGTTCGCGGTCACAGCTATGAAGTGCTAGGATTACACTACCTAAAGGTAAATTTTTTTAGACTAGATTGGAAACTAAATCTGAAGCAACGTCAGTCCTCTGCTCTATCAACCCTTATGCCGCCATGTCTACCACAACCCCGAACGAGCTAAAAAGCGAAAATTTGCAATTGTTGCGCGAGTACCAACTTTCTGGATCGAATCAAGTCCGCAATCAGTTAGTTAAACTGAATATTGGGCTGGTGAGAAAAGAAGTTTACCACTGGATCAACCAGTGCGGTGAAAACTACGACGATTTGCTGCAAGTCGGGTGTATTGGGTTGATTAGGGCGATCGAGCGATTTGATATGTCGAAGGGACACGCTTTTAGTTCCTTTGCAATTCCCTACATTCGGGGCGAAATTCAACACTACTTGCGGGACAAAAGCCCTTCTGTGCGATTTCCCCGCCACTGGCTGTCCCTGGAACGCAAATCTGTCGCAGCGATCAAGGATTTGCAGGTGCTGTTGAACCGCAAACCTACGGATGCTGAAGTAGCAGCAGTTCTTGAGGTTTCTGTACAAGAATGGCAAGAAATTAAGTTGGCCCATCTCAACCGATCGCCTCTAAGTTTGGACGCGCCGGTGCAAGATGAAGATGAGGGGGCTACTTGTCTGGGAGAATTGGTGCCCGATAGCAAGTATCGGAGTTTTCAGTTGGCGCAAGAGGATCGAATTCGCGTACAGCAAGCTTTGGCTATGTTGGAACAACGGACTCGCGAAATATTGGAGTTTGTTTTTCTCTACGATTTGACGCAGAAGGAAACAGCCGAACGCTTGGGTATCAGTGCGGTGACTGTTTCTCGGCGAGTTAAGAAGGGGCTGGATTTGCTGAAGGAAATTATGACTAAACAGCTTTAAGTTATTAGTCATTGGTCATTAGTCATTGGTCATTGGTCATTAGTCATTGGTCATTGGTCATTAGTCAGCAGTCAGCAGTCAGCAGTCAGCAGTCATTGGTCATTAGTCAGCAGTCATTGGTCATTAGTCAGCAGTCAGCAGTCATTAGTCATTAGTCATTAGTCATTAGTGAGTTGCTACCAATGCCCAATGCCCAATGCCCAATGACCAATGCCCAATGACTGATGACTGATTTTTAGATGCTGCGGACAAATTTATCGAGCCTTTCTACGGCTTTTTTAATTGTCCCTAAATCGGTGGCATAAGACAAGCGAATGTGGTCGTCTGCACCAAAAGCAATCCCCGGAATAACTGCTACTTGCTGCTGTTCTAAGAAAGCGTCGGAAAATTCCAGAGAAGTCATTCCAGTCTTGCTGATGTTGACAAACATATAGAAAGCACCGTCTGGTTTGATACAGCTAATTCCGGGAATAGCATCGAGCAATTCAAAGATTACCTGACGCCGATCGGCAAAAGCTAGTCGCATGGTTTCGACAGATTCTTGGCTGCTTTCCAAAGCGGCGATCGCGCCGTACTGTGCAAAGGTACACACGTTTGAGGTACTGTGACCTTGAATGGTGCTGGTGGCTTTAATCAATTCGACAGGCCCGGCTAAATAGCCAATGCGCCAGCCTGTCATCGAGTAACCTTTGGCAAAACCGCTGCTGATCAGGGTGCGATCGAAGATTTCTTGACCCAAGGAACCGATGCTGACGTGTTGGGCGCCGTCATATATAATTTTTTCGTAAATCTCGTCAGAAACGACTAAAATATCTCGATCGACTATCACCTCGGCCAGCGCTTTGATTTCCGCTGGAGTGTAAACCATTCCCGTCGGGTTAGAAGGCGAATTCAGCACAAATAACTTGGTTTTGGGAGTAATCGCTCGATTCAGTTGATCCGGTGTAATTTTATATCCTGTAGAAGCATCTGTCCGTACAATTACGGGCTTACCGCTGGCGAGTTTGACCATTTCTGGATAGCTCAGCCAGTAGGGAGCCGGAATAATTACTTCATCTCCAGGCTCGATCAGAGCCATCATCAGGTTGTAGAGCGAATGCTTGCCACCGTTGGTGACAATGATATTTTCCGGTTGATAGTGGAGATTGTTGTCGTCGCGGAGTTTGCGGGCGATCGCAGCTTTTAACTGCGGTTCCCCAGTCACAGGGCCGTACTTAGTCTTCCCCTCGTCTAAAGCTTGTTTTGCGGCCGCTTTAATGTGTTCGGGAGTATCAAAGTCGGGTTCTCCCGTACTCAAACTACAGACATCAATCCCTTCTGCCTTCATGGCTTTAGCCTTAGCTGCGATCGCCAAGGTTATGGAAGGAGGAACCTCACCCACTCGTGCTGCCAACTTGATCATTGGATTTTAGATATTAGATTTTTGACTTTAGATCATAGGGTCACAAATCGTGATATTCAACCCTCTTGTTAGGGAATTATGACATTTGTTTACATATATTGATACTCCCCACTGATGAATCAGGGGGATTCTTGAATGAATCCGAAAACTCTCAAAGGTGTTATCAAGGCACCTCTAAACGCTCAAAACAACTACCAGTACAAAAGGTATTGCAATTGCGCTTACTTTTAAATTGCGTCGCACTGAGCGAAGCGTCGCCCTGAGCGTAGTCGAAGGGTCGAAGTGTTTGCTTTCATAATCCATCACTCTTGCCAGATAGGTACGCTTCACATTCTGCCGTTACTTGTCAGTTATACAGGCTTACTACTCCTTATTAAGGAGTGTGGTGGCTCACTGTGCCGGGATTTCTCCGATACTAGAATGTTTCAACACGTAGATGGTTTTTTTACTTGCTAATCTAATTATAGAATAACATTCCAATAAGTTGTGTAAAATATTGAAGGCGGTTGAAACTGCTACGGAGTTCCTCCCCATGTCTAAAGCCAGGGGCTTCCCTCTCGTTTTTTGGTGAATCTAAAATTTAAAATCTAAAATCTAAAATCTAAAATCTAAACTCGATTGGCGTTATTATTGTACCATTTTTGAGGCCTCCTTACCCTTAACGCCGATCGGCAAGCTTATGGATCTCAAATCTCTGATTCGCGACATTCCTGATTTCCCAAAGCCGGGAATTATGTTTCGAGACATTACAACTTTGCTGTGCAACCCGCAAGGGCTGAGCTACACCATTGACAGCTTAGCCGAAAAATGCTCTGCAATGTCTGCTGACTATGTGGTGGGCATGGAATCGCGGGGCTTTATATTTGGCGCGCCTTTGGCTTATAAAATGGGACTGGGCTTTATTCCCGTCCGCAAACCGGGGAAACTGCCTGGAGAAGTTTATTTTGCTGAGTACGAGTTGGAGTACGGGGTCGATCGGCTGGAGATGCACCGAGATGCGATGGCATCGGGCAGCCGGGTGCTGGTTGCGGACGATTTAATCGCCACTGGCGGAACGGCGGCGGCGACGGCTAAATTGTTGGAGCAAGCTGGCTGCGAGCTTGTCGGTTTTGCTTTTATCATTGAATTGCAGGCTTTGGGCGGCAGGCAGAAATTGCCGGATGTGCCGATCGTCACGCTAGTTGAATATTAGTTAGTTAACTGTTGGCAGTTGGCAGTTGACAGTTGACAGTTGACAGTTGACAGTTGACAGTTGAATAAAAACTACTGACAAATAATATCCTTGACCTTTGCATCGGAATTATTCATCTCTCTCTTCTGGAGACTCTGTGAGCTCTGCGTCAAGAGCGGTTAAATCATTCCGATGCAACCGGAATTAATATCATTCACAATTCTTCAATTCTTCAATTCTTCAATTCTTCAAATCTAAAATCTAAAATCTAAAATCTAAAATCGCATGACTTCTATTAAGTTAAATCGAAATTTGCGAGTGTTGAGTTCTCTGTTTGGTGGCGAGACATTTACTTATGTTGTCAAGCGACTGTTGCAGGCACTTTTAACGCTATTTTTGGCATCGGCTCTTTGTTTTGCAATTATTGAGCTAGCACCGGGAAATTACTTGGATACTTTGAGCCAAAATCCGAAGATTTCGCCGGAGACACTCAAGCAACTCGAACAGCAGTTCGGCTTAGATAAACCAGCTATTGTGCAGTATTGGCTGTGGCTGCAACAAATTGTAACGCGGGGGAATTTTGGTACGAGTTTTGTGTATCAGCGATCGGTAGCGTCGCTGCTGTGGGAACGGGTACCGGCGACGCTGTTGATGGCGATCGCATCTATGTTTGTTACTTGGGCGATCGCGATTCCTTTGGGAATTGTCGCCGCCGTCAATCAAAACCGCACAGTCGATCGAGTTTTGCAAGTAGTCAGCTACACGGGACAGGGATTTCCGAGCTTTATTACAGCTTTGTTGCTGCTATTTTTCGCACAGAATACTTCGCCTCTGTTTCCCGTCGGAGGAATGACAAGTATCGACCACGCAGACTTACCTTGGTGGGGTCAAATAATTGATTACTGCTGGCACTTAATTTTACCAACTGTCGCTCTCAGCGTTACCAGTTTTGCTGGTTTGCAAAGATTGATGCGGGGACAATTGTTGGACGTGCTGCGTCAAGATTACATCCGAACAGCACGGGCGAAAGGTTTGCCGGACGATCGGGTAATTTACGTTCACGCTTTGCGGAATGCTATTAATCCGTTGGTTACGCTTTTGGGTTTTGAGTTTGCTAGTTTGTTGAGCGGTGCGTTTATTGCGGAATTTTTCTTTAATTGGCCGGGTTTGGGAAAGCTGACTTTAGAGGCGGTGAACAATCAAGATTTGTATTTAGTAATGGCAAGTTTGATGATGGGTGCGACGATGTTAATTGTGGGGAATTTGTTGGCAGATTTGCTGCTGAAAGCTGTCGATCCTCGGATTAAGTTGGAAGATTTGAAATAGTAGAATTATTCCTGGACGCACGCGGGGTGAAAAACCCTAGCTTATAACTTGTGTTATAATTTGATAGTACCTCGATTTAACATGATAAATTGCTTTGGATTATAATTTTGATTGGAATCCAGCCAAAGAAAAGCAAAATATTCGCAAACATCAATTAAATTTTCGTTTGGCATCAACTGTTTTCCGCGATCGTTCTCAATTAACAATCTATGATGAAGAACACAGTCAAGATGAAGATAGATGGATTACCATAGGCTTAGATGAAACAGGAATTTTAAGGGTTGTTGTCCATACCTTTGAACAAACCGATCGCACCTCCTGTATAATTCGGATTATTTCAGCCCGCAAAGCTAATTTCACAGAATCCCAACCTTATCAAGAGAGGAAATTATGAAATCAGAGTATGATTTTTCTTCATCAGAGCAAGGCAAGTTTTACCATCCTGATGCTAGGTTTCATTATCCCATTTATCTCGAACCCGATGTCGAGGACTTTGTGACTAAAATTGCCGAGCATAAAAAGATTGAGGTTCAAGCTTTGGTCAATGAATGGCTGAGAAATAACATTAAACTAATTCAAAGTGTTGAGTAGGTGAAAAACCTAGTTTTTTTTCTCAAGTGGTTTGGCTGATAGTACCGATCGCGATCGACCGCAAAAGGAGAAATGACATCGATTTGCAAGTAGCAGCAGGCGAAGTCAAAAGTTAACGGTATTCTCATGCCCTGTTTGCCCGATGCCCCATGCCCCATCTAGGAGTGTTTTATGTCAGAAAAACAACCAAACGAGCCAATGAGTTTTAGCAGCTTTGCGGACTGGTGCAGGCATATTGACAGTCTTTCAAAATCGGCAAGGCACACAGTTAAAGTGTTGTTAAAAAAGGCTGGCACTGATGACGCACAAGCAGCGGAGCAGATACTTTCAAGCATGACAGAACTGGATCTGTGCGAGAATAGAATTACCGACATCAGCTTCCTCGGCTCGCTCACCAATCTGACAACACTGGATCTCGGCGACAATAAAATTAGCGACATCAGCGTCCTCGGCTCGCTTACCAATCTGACAACACTGAATCTTGGCAACAATCGAATTACCGACATCAGCTTCCTCGGCTCGCTCACCAATCTGACCACACTCAATCTCAACGGCAATAGAATTACCGACATCAGCTTTCTCGGCTCGCTCACTAATCTGACCACACTCAATCTCAACGGCAATCAAATTACCGACATCAGCTTCTTCGGCTCGCTCACCAATCTGACCGCACTGTATCTCAACAGCAGTCAAATTACCGAATTCAGCTTCTTCGGCTCGCTCACCAATCTGACCACACTGTATCTCAACAAGAATCAAATTACCGATATCAGCTTTCTCGGCTCGCTCACTAATCTGACAACACTGCATCTCAACAAGAATCAAATTACCGATATCAGCGCCTTGCGCTCGCTCACCAATCTGACAGAACTCAATCTCAACAAGAATCAAATTACCGATATCAGCGCCTTGCGCTCGCTCACCAATCTGACAAGACTCAATCTCAACGGCAATCAAAATACCGCTCTGTGCGTGTTAGGGGAACTCGCACAGAAACGTCTTACTCTCTCGACTAAGCCAATTGATCCTCCAAAAGCCACAGCAGCAGTCAAAGTTGCCTATGTCGCTATTGGCCTAGAAGAACCCTCCGTTATTATTTGCAGCAGTCCCCGCGACGGTTATCTCCAAATCTTCAACTTGCTCAAACGCGACCATTCACAAAACTGCTGTGACGAATACAGCAATAGATTGGGGAAAAATCTAGACCAGAAATGGAGATCCGCTGTGGGAGAATTTGCAAGTCCGGGCGTGTGGAACTATGAGCTCGATAGCATGACGATCGAGTCCGAAGCAGACAGCACACTGAGTTCGCTAATGTACGAATTGGTTGACAGCTATGAGCTATCGGAAAAAACGAAGGGAAATGTTTTTCCCGCTCATTTGTTCGACGGGAGCTCCCTTGAAACCCCCACGACTTTGTTTAAAGAAATCTATTTGACCCAATTGTATATCTCTTCATTAGGACTCAATATTTCCCAAAAGGCACAAGAAATACTTCGCTGCCAAAAGCTGCTTTTCGAGCATTGCGGTTTTATATTTCCCTTTGAAAAGATTTGCGCGGTGTGCGATCGCCCCCGCCACCTTCGCTTTGACAGTCAAAACCGCTGGCACGCGGAAGCAGAACCTGCGATCGAGTTTGCGGATGGATGGAATTTTTACTATTATCACGGCGTCAAATTGCCTGAAGAATACGGCAAAGTCCACCCAAATCAATGGCAAGCCCAATGGCTTTTAACAGAAGAGAATGCCGAACTGAGGCGAGTGTTAATTCAAGGAATTGGTTACGATCGCATTTGTCAAGAGTTGGAAGCAAAACAAATAGATAGTTGGCAGGAATATGCACTATTACAAATAGATAATGCCGATGTCGAGCCGATTTGTTTGTTAAAAATGACTTGTCCGAGTACGGGATTCATTCACGCTTTGAGAGTGCCGCCTAACCTGACATCAGCTAGGGAGGCAATTCGCTGGGTAAATTGGGATATTGATGCAGAGGAATTTTCCGTGCAGACTTGATATTATAGCCTTTCTCAGGTAAATTAGATGCTCGCGGGCTTCGGGCCTAGCAAATATCAAAGCGTTTGAATTTTTAATTTCAGAACGGGGCTGACAATTCATTGAAGAACGGGCTAGGCTAGTTGTACACTTCTATTTCTAGGCCAGGAATGCACCAATAAAACTTCATTCACCCTCCAAACAGCGCAAAACAACTAGCAATAGAAACTCGCGAACTCACGAAACAATTCGATCGCCATATAGCCGTCAATGACATCGATTTGCAAGTAGCAGCAGGCGAAGTCAAAAGTTAAGATATTCTCATGCCCTGTTTGGCCTATGCCCCATGCCCCATCTCGGAGTGTTTTATGTCAGAAAAACAACCAAACCAGCCAATGAGTTTTAGCAGATTTGCCGACTGTTGCAGGCATATTGACAGCCTTTCAGAATCGGCAAGGCACACAGTTAAAGTGTTGTTAAAAACTGAAATGATAATAGTCTTGAGATAGCTTGACAACTTGCGCGCGATCGCTAATTATTTCGATTCCCCAGAGTTGCGACGAGAAAGCATCCCAGTCAATACTTTGAATCGCAGTTGCAGTCATTTTGTTTCCTTCATGCTGGCAGTATTATATATTTTTCAAACCGAACTTAGTAACCTAAAATACTAACAGCAATCTTTCTTTAAGCGGTAAGCTGCTGAGGTTGCACCCTACATAGTAAGCTGTCTTGCATTTAAATTGCATACTTCAATCTTTGTGGGAAAAGCGTCAAATTTTCTCCCCCTCTCCTCTTCCCCCCCTCTCCCTCTCTGAATACCATAGGTAATCTAGATGCAACACAGCTTAGGGCTGCTTTTTTCAATTAACAAATCCCCCAAACACCGCTATACCGTAGTATTTCCAAGGAACTGCAACAGTCTCAAATCCAGATGAGGCCAGCATTTCCAACTGTGCCGAAAGTGTAGCTAGGCGATCGGGATTAGAATACCCGTAAGACACACTCGTCCCCACCTTTGCCCGAATTTGTGCTAAAGTTTCCCCCTGATTTAGCGCCCAATCTTCCCGCGCCGCTTGATAAATATCTTTCATTGCTGCTGACTCTGCCACAACAGGATCGGCATTCCAAAAACAGCCTCCAGCAGTTAAACTTTCGCGAATCCGTTTAAACAATTTTAACTTCATCTCATCCTCAAGATGGTGAATTGCCAGAGATGAAATGCAAGCAGTGAATTTATCGCCCAAGCCAGAAAAATTTGGATTGTTCGCCCATTCTCCAAAATCCAATTCTCTGCCACTCCACCGGGCTGCGTATCCTGCTGACTCTATTTTTGCGCGGGCAAAATCAAGCATTCGCGGCGAATAATCGACAGCAACTATTTCCGCAGACGGGTAGCGTTGGAGAACTTTTAAAGTTAGTTCCCCCGTACCGCAGCCGAGTTCTAAAATGCGGTGGTTTGCACTAGCAATGCAGCCTGTTAATACATCCAGCATTTCGTCATATTTAGGTAAAAGTCGCCGAATACCGCTATCAAAATCCGCAGTATTGACGAAAACTTCTCCCGGAAAAATTTCGTTGTTCGCAGGTGAGACAGTAGAGTCAGAATTCACGATCGCCAACCATAGACTACAATTGCAATCCTAACGTAGATACAGCAAAAAGTGCGTGAAACGCAGCTATCCCGTAGGAAATCGCCACTATAAAGTTATGCGTACTTTTACGGATAAGGGAAACACTCGCGGTAAACAATAATTAACCCTCGGTTGCACTCAGAGAGTCTTGCTTTACCCCAGGTGCCAGCAAAACACTCTGAAAAAGCAGTGTTATGTTAGTAGTGCATAAATTCCAATCAAGATTAAACCTCACACTTGAGGATACCATGCGCCAGTGGATTTCTAGCAGTCGGGCTGCCATCAGCCAATTAATTTACAAGCGAATTCTTCTTGGGGTGACAATTTTATTTTGTGTAGGTGTAGGAGTAGCGATGGCAAATATGTCTCGTCTTTCCTCCACCCTAATTGAATCGCAAGCCCTCCAAAATGCCACCCTCTATGCCCAAGCTGTTAAAGAAGCCCGCACTCTTTACAGTTCTGATGTTGTCAATCCTCTCAACACTGCTAAAGCGATTAACTTTACCCACGACTACAAACCGACAAAAGTAACAGTTCCCGTACCGGCCACCTTCTTAATAGAACTGGGCAACCAGATTACTAACAAAAATCCCGAAGTATTACTTCGTGTCTACAGCAACTACCCGTTTCCCTGGCGAATAAAAGAAGGCGGAGCCAGAGACGATTTTGAACGGCAAGCTATTACCTATTTGACAAAGAATCCGACCAAAAACTTTTTTCGCAGTGAGAATTATCGCGGCAAAACCGCATTTCGATATGCCGAAGCGGATATTCTAACTTCTAGCTGCGTTAACTGTCATAATACTCACCGTGACAGTCCTAAAACTGATTGGAAAGTGGGAGATGTGCGGGGAATCTTAGAAATTACTCAGCCTCTCGAAACCATCACTCAAAATACACGCAGCGAACTTAAAAACCTGTTTTTACTGTTAGTAGGACTTTCACTTTTAGGTGTCACAGGATTAACTTTATCTATCAGCAGGTTGCGCCAAAATGCTAAACAATTAGAACAGCGCGTCAGGGAACGCACGGCACAATTGCAAGAAACTAATGTAGAATTGCTGAAAGAACAGGAAAAGAGCGATCGCCTGCTGCTCAATATTTTACCCGAATCCATTGCTGCCAAGCTAAAAGACGGTCAAAGCAGTATTGCTGACGGCTTCGCAGAAGTCACGATTTTGTTTGCTGATATCGTAGGATTTACCGTGCTTTCAGCACAAATATCTCCCGAAGAATTGCTCAATTTTCTCAACGAAATTTTTTCAGCCTTCGATGGTTTGACGGAAAAGTACGGATTGGAAAAAATCAAAACAATTGGAGATGCTTACATGGTAGTCGGAGGTTTGCCAAATCCCAGCACCAACCACGCCGAAAGCATTGCAGAAATGGCTTTAGATATGCAGGAGGAATTAGCAAAATTTAATGCCAAACATCATGCAGGAATTAACATTCGCATCGGCATCAATACCGGGCCAGCGATTGCAGGGGTTATTGGCACTAAAAAATTCATTTACGACCTCTGGGGCGATGCCGTCAATACAGCAGCCCGCATGGAATCCCACGGGATTGCCGGCGCGATTCAAGTCACACAATCAACTTACGATATCTTGCGAAATAAGTATCTGTTTAAAGACAGAGGAATTATCGACGTCAAAGGCAAGGGCGATATGAATACTTATCTGCTTGCCGGCAGGCTAGTCGGCGCAGTTTCGGTTTAATTTGTTTATTATATTATTCAGGGGTCTGCTAGTTAGTCCAGAGTCATCAGTCATTATATCATGTCCGGTCGATCGATCGCGATTTTGGTAGGGGCGGGTTCACCAACAATACCTGCCAGTAATTAACAATCTCAAAAACCCGCCCCTACCGGGATATTATGGTTAATCAATCGGACATGATATTAGTCAGCAGCCAGCAACCCAGAACTAACGGTTAATGGCTGCTGGCTGCTGGCTGCTGACAATTACAGGAATTGCGCGGGCGATGCGAGAAACCCGGTTTCTGCGCCGTTGCTTCGTTGACAAACCAAAAATTTATTACGAGAAACCCGGTTTCTTTTTCTATCTCCTAAATTAGCCATTTATTTGTACAACAGTAAGTTTTATGCCATTGCGGATTTTATCATTTTTGGGTTTTTTCAAATCTCGCTTGTCTAGGCAAATAGCTTTGTGGATATTTGCTAGCATTCTTGTCATAGAGGGAATTATTTTAGTTCCCTCTTATTTTCGGCGAGAAAATGAACTTTTAAGTCAACTGGAACAGGTATCTAGGATCACTGTTGATTCCCTAGAGTTGTTGCTCCAACAAGATATTTCCGATCGCACTTTCTTGCAAGAAGAAGTAAAAAATATTACTAAGGATTCTCAAATAGTGTTAGGACTATCTATTTACCAAGCTAACGGTCAGCTAATATATAAACTTGGCGAACCGCCAGAAATCAGTTTTGAGCAACTGAAAATTGCTCGTATAGTTCACAATCACAATTTCGATGGCAAGCGCTACGATATTGCTTGGACGGAGCGACATTTGGGAGGCGATTACATCTTAATTGTTCGCCTCGATGCTTCCAGCGTTCAACCGGAACTCTACGCATTTATCGGACGGATTGCTGGTCTGGTCATCATTATATCAGCCTTTGTCACTTCTGTGACTATGTTCTTTTTAGGGGTGACAGTAATTGCACCTATATTGAGATTGCGCGATGACTTGATCGCTGCCGGAGATGCTTTGAGCAAAGATCGAGAACAACCTGATTTCTACTCTCTGTCTGTCAAGCGCGATGACGAGTTGGGAGAACTCATGGTCGCATTCAATCAAATGTTTCACCGAGTATACAAGGAAATCGCACAGCGGAAACAAGCTGAGGAAGTATTGCGGGCAGAACAAGAAAAGTCGGAACGTTTATTGCTAAATATATTACCGGTAATGATTGCCGATCGCCTAAAACAAGGACAGATCAATATTGCCGACGGATTTGCCGAGGTGACGGTGCTGTTTGCGGACATTGTGGGCTTTACCGAAATCTCCTCCCGCACGTCTCCGGCAGAATTAGTCGAATTGCTTAACAAAATATTTTCAGCTTTCGATCGCTTAAGCGAACAATACGGCTTAGAAAAAATTAAGACGATCGGCGACAATTATATGGTAGCAGGCGGTTTGCCACTTCCCTGTAAAAATCATGCAGTATCTATTGCCGAAATGGCGATCGAAATGCAGCAAGAAATTATGAAATTTAGCGACGAATCCGGCGAACCTCTCAATATCCGCATTGGCATTAATACTGGGCCTGTTGTAGCAGGTGTCATCGGCACTAAAAAGTTTATTTACGATTTGTGGGGAGATGCGGTGAATACAGCAAGTCGCATGGAATCCCAGGGACTTCCCGGTAAAATTCAAGTTAGCAGCTCAACTTATGAGTTGCTGTGCGATAAGTATTTGTTGGAAAAACGCGGTAAAATTAATGTTAAAGGTAAAGGCGCAATGATCACTTATTTCTTAGTTGGCCGAAAATTGTAACTGACCATTTTAACCATCGCCCGCGAATACGTGGTATGGGGCTGACGTTGCAGGGCAGCCGCCCTCTCCACAAACTAAATTTTTTTTAACGAACCGCGAAGACGCGTTACGCGGTGCGGCGCGTTAGCGCTAGGACACGAAGGAAGAGATGAAGAAGTAAGAAAAGATAAAAGCTCACAACTGAGTTAAGATTGCTATATTATAGCTGTTTTCAATCTGATTAAATATCCTAGGGACGCGGCACTGCCCATTGGTGACAACTTAAGGCTAAAAACCTTGATAAATCTAGTTTTTACCTGAGTCTAGATCCCCCTAAATCCCCCTTAAGAAGGGGGACTTTGAGAAGATTCTTGTTCCCCCCTTCTTAAGGGGGGTTAGGGGGGATCTAGGCCTAATCGTCAAACACCAGTCTGTGACTAACTTTAACCTTAAGTTGACACAAATGGGAACGGCGCTGTGTCCTGATGCGATATCTATAATTAAATGAAAACTGCTAGATAATTTTGGTTGATATTAGTTGTATGGGTAAACATGACTGCGAATCAGGAACATAATTATTCAACTTCACCGATTTGGCAGCCATTCACGCAAATGAAAACGGCTCCTGCGCCGCTGAAGGTAATTCGCGGCAAAGGAGCGCTGCTGGAATTAGAAGATGGGCGGCAAATTCTTGACTGTATTTCTAGTTGGTGGGTGACGATTCACGGACACAGCCATCCGGTTCTGGCTGAGGCTCTTTACGAACAAGCTCAAACTTTAGAACACGTAATTTTTGCCGGATTTACTCACGAACCGGCTCAGAAGCTTGCTGCTAAATTGATAACTCATACGCCTGATTCTTTGACGCGGATTTTCTTTTCTGATAACGGTTCGACTGCTGTTGAAGTTGCTCTGAAAATGGCTTTTCAATATTGGCTAAATCTCGGAGAAACTAACCGCACTAGCTTTATTAGTTTTGAGGGAGGTTATCACGGCGATACTGTGGGCGCGATGTCTGCTGGCAGAAGTTCGCTGTGGTGGGAATCTTTTGCGCCTTTAATGTTTCCTGGGGATGTTGTGCCTTTTCCCGCGACTTTTGACGGCGATGAGGAGGTGGAAAGCAAGGATGCGGCGAGTTTAGAGAAGTTGGAGTTTTTGTTAAAGCAGGGCGGCTGTGCGGGAATTTTTATCGAACCTTTGGTGCAAGGTGCTGGGGGAATGCGAATGTGCCGCCCTGAGTTTTTGCGGGCGATCGCACAACTTGCCCGCCAGTATAATGTATTGTTGATTTACGATGAAGTAATGACTGGTTTTGGCCGCACGGGCGAACTGTTTGCCTCGCTTAAATCTGGAACTTCACCGGATATCCTGTGTTTGTCTAAAGGATTGTCTGGCGGCTGTTTGCCAATTGCTGTCACAATGGCATCGGAGGATATTTATCAAGCTTTCTGGCGAGATGAATGGGACAAAGCTTTTTTTCACAGTCATTCTTACACCGGAAATCCCTTAGCTTGTGCGGTGGGTGTAGCATCCTTGGAGCTTTTGGAGCAAAACCCAAATGTTTATCAAGGGATGGAAAAACTGCACCGCCAATATCTGAATCAATGGCTGAGGAATCATCCTAAACTCGAACGGATTCGGACTTGCGGCACCATCGCAGCAATGGATGTGAAAACCGAAAGCGTTGCCGGTTATTTTAATGACATCGGTTCTGTATTGAAAGCCAGATTTCTCGAAGCGGGGTTTTTGCTCCGCCCCTTGGGAAATACGCTTTACTTAATGCCTCCCTACTGCATTTCTCCTGATGAACTAGAATCGATTTATCGGGTAATTCGTCAGGTTTTGGATACTCTGTAAACCCTTTAATTTTAGTAATGAATTTACCCAATTGGAACGATTTGGCTGACGACGCGCTGGCGGGCAAATGTCTCTCTCGCGAGCAATCTTTAGCCGTATTGCGCGCGCCGGATGAGGTTTTGCTAGAACAATTAAATGCAGCTTATCGGGTGCGCCGCCACTACTGGGGAAACCGAGTCAGGCTGCACTATTTGTTAAACGCTCAAAGTGGCCTTTGTCCTGAAGATTGCCATTATTGTTCTCAGTCGAAAATTTCAACTGCGGAAATTGAAAAATATCCGCTTTTAGCTAAGGAGAAAATTCTGGATGCGGCCCAACGCGCCGCAGATTTAAAAGCTGGTACGTTTTGTTTGGTAATTTCTGGCCGCCAACCTAGCGCATCTACTTTCGATCGCGTTTTGGATGCTGTAGAAACCGTCAAGGCAAATCATAACCTAAAAATTTGCGCTTGTTTGGGATTGTTGACCGAGGAACAAACTCACCGTTTGGCTAAAGCTGGAGTCGATCGCGTAAATCACAATCTCAATACTTCCGAATCGTACCACGAGGACATCTGCACAACTCACACTTTTGGCGATCGGGTGGAAACCGTCGAACACGTAAAAGCAGCGGGGATCACAACTTGTTCGGGCGGAATTTTGGGGATGGGCGAATCGGATGATGATGCGATCGATTTAGCGCTGTCGCTTCGCAAATTGGGCGTTACTAGCGTACCGGTCAACTTTTTCATTCCGATCCCCGGTACGCCCTTTGCAGGTTTAAACACATTAAATCCCCGCCAATGTTTGCGAATCCTCTGCTTGTTCCGATTTTTGCTTCCCAGCCAAGAAATTCGGATTGCTGGGGGAAGGGAGGTGCATTTGCGTTCCTTGCAACCCCTCGGACTCTACGCAGCTAATTCTATCTTTGTGGGCGATTATCTGACAACTCCCGGACAAAGCGCCAATCAAGATTGGGACATGATTCGAGATGCGGGATTTGCGATCGAATCTCCTGAAGATCGGGGATTTGCGATCGAATCTCCCGAAGATCGGACAGCGGTTGAAACCGCATCTACCAAAACAAAACCCGCCTCCGCGGGTTGAAGATCGGACGGCGGTTGAAACCGCATCTACACAAACAAAACCCGCCTCCGCGGGTTGAAGAGACCGGGCGGTTAAGATTACATTATCTTCTTAAGTCCGCGGAGGCGGACATTGTTTGTATAGCCGCGAATTCTATTCGCCGGGTCTTCTGAATTAACCATTCGCCCCGTCTTCTGAATCAACCATTCGCCCCGTCTTCTTGAATTAACCAATCTCAAATAATACAATAGGGGAAATTGTGGACAAACGCGAAGAAATTACGATCGCAGAATACCAGCTAACTGCCGAATCTTTCCGAGAAGGAACTTGGCATCACGACGTATCCCAAAATCGCGATGCATTGACGGCTGCCATGCCCCGCAATCCCGGTAAAATTCTCGATATAGGATGCGGGCCGGGACGAGATTTAGTAGCGTTCAAGAGCCAAGGACACACAGTTGTAGGCTTAGATGCAACTCCAGCTTTTGTAGAAATAGCAAAGAAGTTATCGGGATGCGAAGTTTGGCAGCAATCTTTTCTGAATCTCGACTTGCCAAATGCAGAATTTGACGGTATTTTTGCCAATGCTTCCCTGATTCACGTTCCCAGCGACGAGATGGTAAAAGTGCTGCAAGATTTGCACAAAGCCTTAGTTGTTAACGGTGCAATTGTCATGTCAATGTGCCGGGGAAATTGGGAAGGATACGACGAGCGGCCGACGGGAAAACGCTATACTGCCGGATGGGAATACGAAACTTTAGCGCCTTGTTTGGAACAAGCAGGATTTGCAATTGTCAGCCACTACTATCGCCCCCCCGGCTTACCCCGCGAAGCTCAATCTTGGGTAGTAATGGTGGGAAGAAGTCATTAGTCATTAGTCATTAGTCATTGGTCATTGGGCATTGGGCATTGGGCATTAGTCATCAGTCATCAGTCATTTTGTAGGGGCGGGTTTAGCTAAAAATATATGATACAAATGACTAAAAAAAAGGCAAAACTCGCCCTCCTGCTTGCATTCAATTCATTCCCAAACACTCTTAAAAGTATCTGCGTTTATCTGCGTTGTATCTGCCTTATATCTGCGGTCGATATATCAATTAAAAACTTCCGCAATAAATCTAATCAAAAGCGTCCCAATCATCTTGGTGATTGCTGTATAATAAAAATTGTTGTGAATTCAAGGCAATAAATAATGACAGACAAATTCCACATTTTTTTAGCGGGTGCTAGTCGAGGAGTCGGCTTAGAAATCGCGAAATGTCTAATAGCACAAAATATGCAAGTAACCGCACTTTTGCGATCGCCCGCAACGAGCACCGAATTAGAAGCAATGGGCATCAAAGTCGTGACGGGCGATGCTTTAGATGCTGCCGCTGTGGAAGCTGCGATCGCTGGCGGCGAGCCAATTCATGCCGCAATCAGCACCATTGGCGGCTTGCCAAAAGATGGAGAAAGAGCCGATTATTTGGGCAACAAAAACTTGATTGATGCGGCTGTCAAAGCAGGCGTGCAAAAATTTATTTTAGTTTCATCGATCGGTAGCGGTAATAGTGCCGGCGCTTTGCCACCCCAAGCTTTAGAAACTTTGGGCCCGGTTTTAATTGAAAAGGAAAAAGCCGAAAATCACTTGATAGAAAGCGGGCTGATTTATACAGTGATTCGTCCGGGCGGACTCAAATCGGAACCTGCCACAGGCAACGGTATTTTAACAGAAGATTTTCGAGTTACTGGAACTATTCACCGGGCGGATGTGGCGGATTTAGTTTGTCAGTGTTTAGTTTCTGATGCTGCTAACAATAAGGTTTTGTCGGCTGTAGATAAACAAATGGTTTACGGCAATCTAGAATTTGAGGTATTAAATTTATAGGGGCGGGCTAGAAGCCCACCCCACAAGAAAATTCACTTGTTGTGGAACAGGGGCGGGCTAGAAGCCCACCCCACAAGAAAATTCACTTGTTGTGGAACAGGCATCTTGCCTGTTCCTAAAAAGGCTGCAAGATTTTGCACTCAAGAATCAAAAGGCTTAATCCACGATCGCCCGTTAGCGAAGCCCTCGAAGAGGATCGCCCAATCCAACACCAAACCCGCGATCGCAAACAATACCACACTCTCAGCACCGCGAACAGCAAACGGCAATAACTCTTGCAAAGCCGGCATTTTCCCCGCCTCAAAAAACAATCCAGCATCCAACTGTCCAAAAGCCCGCACCAACCCAAAAGCCAACACCACACCGGATTTAAGCTGCGGATTAGTATCGCGGCGGATAGCGTAGCGGTAAGTAACGCCGAACAAAAAACCGCCCAAAAGTGCGATCGTCCCTCGGGCGGCAAAATTTAGGTCAATTGCCCTCACCTGCAAACTCGCCAGAGAATCCAATCTATTTGCCAGAATTAAGCTATTAACAAGGGCGATCGCCCCAAAACCAAGCAAACAAGACAAAGCAGCAACACTCCCTGCCTTCAAAGATTCTACCCGTTCAGCCGCACTAAAATTTGACGAATCCTTCACAGCGCCCTCATTTCAAAAATGGCTCAAATTGACTTATCATAAGGTTTGGAGTCACTTTGTACAGTTTGTTCAATAAATAGCTATGGATATTTTGTCACTCGGTTGGGTTTCGGTGCTAGTTCTGTTTTCCTTCTCAATTTCAATGGTCATTTGGGGACGCAACGGTTTTTAGATTCCCGAATAGCTTGCGGGGCAGGCCCAAAAGCCTGCCCGATCTTTGATTTTGCCAGAAACGTGCGATCGTGCACTCTCACCCTATTGAGGCAGCGGCAGATGAACAATTTGGTCTTGATATTCCTCATCAAAAGCTGCCTCCGCAATCAAGGTTAACTCATCAATTGTCTGACCGATACTCAAATTTGCATTTAAAATTAAAATTCCTGGTACGTGACGACCTGCGGCAATGTGGTCTGCCAAATGTACCGGCATAGATTTGCGGTTATTTGTCACCAAAATAAATCCATTTTCCTCGCACCAGCAAAGAATCTCTGGGTCTTTAGTGCCTTTAGGCGGAACATCATTTTCCCCGACTGCCCGCATCACAAAGCTGGGATTTCGCAGAAGATATTGAGCTTGATAAACAGGATCGACATTTTCATCCGAGAGATACTTGAGACTCATTAGCTATTTTCATTGCTTCTCTTTCAGCTTTAAACTTCATCAGTTTAACAACAACCGGCGGGGGATTTCGTCGCTGTTCTTCTAGCACTTTATCGCTCCATGCCAGCCAATCATCTATGTAAGCTGTAACGGCTTCTTGGTTGTGCAGATAATACAAAATAGTGGCATAAACTTGTTCTAAAGTCACTGTTTTGTAAGATTGGGCAATTTCCTCGGGAGTCCGCTTTTTGTAGGTAAAATCATAAAGAATAGTTTCAATTCCTACCCTTGTGCCTTTGACCCGAATATCATCGGGACGCAAAAAGTCGAAGTAATCTTCTAGTTGCATAGTTAGCCTCGCTATTTGTTTGTACTATTGTACTACATTTTAGCAAAGCGGTCGGCAGCGAGTTTCATCATGGCAGCCCTAATTTCAGTTGCTCAGATGCTATTATAGTGTTGAGACTATTTTCCAACACCTTTAACCAAAACAAAATAAGCCCCGTTGCAAACATGACAGCCAAAAAAATATTAATGTTAGTCGGCGACTTTGTAGAAGACTACGAAGTAATGGTGCCCTTCCAAGCACTGCAAATGGTAGGTCACACCGTCCATGCAGTCTGCCCGGACAAAGCCGCAGGCCAAACAATTCGCACAGCAATTCACGACTTTGAAGGCGATCAAACCTACAGCGAAAAACCAGGTCACAACTTCACTTTAAATGCGACTTTTGACGAAATCAACCCCGCCGACTACGACGCTTTGATTATCCCCGGAGGACGCGCCCCAGAATACATCCGCCTCAACGAACAAGTGCTGCAAATTACGCGCTACTTTGCTAACAGCAAAAAGCCGATCGCATCTATTTGTCACGGCTTGCAAGTCCTAACCGCCGCCGGCGTGCTCGAAGGCAAACGCTGCACGGCATACCCCGCTTGCAGCCCCGACGTACTCCGGGCCGGCGGCAAATATACAGAAGTTCCCATTACCGACGCTGTAGTCGATGGCAACTTAATTACTGCCCCCGCGTGGCCGGCTCATCCTAATTGGCTGGCTGAATTTCTAAAAGTTTTAGGGACAAAGATCGAACATTCAGATAGTCATTAGTCATTAGTCATTAGTCATTAGTCATTAGTTATTAGTTATTAGTCACATGAAAATTTTCACAGTCAAAGTTAAACCTAATTCCCAACAGCAAAGCATTGCAGAGCAACCCGATGGCAGCCTCACAGTACATCTCAAATCGCCGCCAGTGGAGGGTAAAGCCAATCAAGAATTAATCGTGCTGTTGGCGAAAAAGTTTAAAGTGCCGAAATCTGCGATCGGCATTAAATCCGGTTTTTCCTCTAGAAATAAACTTGTGGAAGTTGCGATCGAACCTTCAACTTATATCTTCCCGTAGGGACACGGCAATGTGTCCACAGGTGTCAACTTAAGGCTGAAACCCTTGAGAAATCTCGGTTTTACGCCAAGTCTAGATACCCCTAAATCCCCCTTAAGAAGGGGAGTAGGGGTTGACTTTGAGTAAGTTCTTGTCCCCCCCTTCTTAAGGGGGGCTAGGGGGGATCTAAGTTTAACGGTCAAACAGCCATCTGTGATTGGGTTTGAGCTTAAGTTGACACTAAAGGGCTTTTGGAGTCTCCCTACCGGATATCTATAAATTCACCAACAAATCTATCTAAAGATGGATTCAGACTCAGCTTTGAATTCATACATTAGTATTTGTAGCGTCAAATTTAAAAATAATGAGCATTGAAAATAGAGTCGAAGCAACTGCTAAGAATATTGAAGGCAAAATCCAAGAAGCCGTTAGCGAAGTTACAGGCAACCAGAAAGACAAATTAGAAGGTCAAGCCAAGCAGGACGAAGCCTCAGCAATTCACCTGAAAGAAGACCTCAAAGATAAAGCTAAAGAGATTGTAGACCGAGCCTAGAGTATTGCCCCCTACAAGTTTCCTGCCTACTAAATCCCGCAAACACACAGTTTGCGGGATTTTTTTTAGAGATACTTTTTGTAGATTATAAAGCAATACGGTTCACTTAAGACAGATCCCCCCTAACCCCCCTTAAAAAGCAGGGTGGATTAATTGTCATCCTAGAAATAGGTACGTAGTTGGGCTTTAGC
>NZ_JAUBWA010000035.1:0-55378 GCF_036702825.1 Microcoleus sp. A003_D6
CCCATTCCACAAGAAAAAAACTTTTTGTGGGATGGGCATCTTGCCCGTCCCAGCTATTTTTGCAAGAGGTCTAGTAAGCGAGAGCCGAAAACTTGGCAGTCACCGAAAAACGAGACGGAAGCCCCTGGCACTTAGACACGGGGAGGAAGTCGGCTGCGGTTTCAACCGCCTTCAATATTTCTTTATACAACTTATTGAAAGGTTGTACTAGAATTAGATTGTAAGTAAAACAACCATCTACGTGTTGAAACACGCCTTGTATCGGAGAAATCCCGGCGAGCGTGAGCCACCACACTCCTTGAGGAGTAGTAAGCCTGTATAACTGACAAATAATGGCAGAGTGTGAAGCGTACCTATCTGGCAAAAGTGATGGATTATGAAAGCAAACACAATTTAAAAGTAAGCGCAATTGCAATACCATTTGTACCGGTAGTTGTTTTGAGCGTCTAGAGGTGCTTTGATAACGCCTTCCTTGAGTTTTCGGATTCATTCAAGAATCCCCGTGGCTTCAGCCCTGGGGAGTATCAAGAGTCTAAAAATTTTATGGATAGGAGATATATCGGACGATAGTACCGAGTCTACAAAGTCTCGCACCAAGCACGTTCTGCTGTCCAGTGCCTGTCCGAAGATTCGTAAATTCTCAACCCATCCAACCCGGCATTTCGGATCGTCTCCTCAACTTCATCCAGCGTAAATGCTGCTTGCAGCGAATCGCTGAACAACTGCTTCTGATGCGCGTTGCAATCTCCCGCATAAAGCTTGACTAAATTATCCCTGATTTCCGCTTTTTCCGGCCGCAGCAAATCCCGCAAAAAAATTGCTCCGTTCGGTTTCAACACCCGCTTGACTTCCTGCAAAAACGGCAGCGGATCGGGCAAATGGTGGATAATGCTGTTGGAAATCACCATGTCAAAATAATTGTCGGGATACGGCATTGCCTTAGCATCAATTAATTCGAGACTGATTTGCGATCGCGCGCCCGCCTTTTCCACATTTTGGGCCCCGACTTTCAGCATATTTGCCGACAAATCGATGCAAGTCAATTTCCATGCTGGCCGCATTTGACAAAGGGCGATCGGAATTCTCGCAGTACCAGTCCCCGCATCCAAAACGTTTCCAAAAACCGGCCCCAAGGCAGCCGCACTTTGAGCAAAAGCAGCATTAACCTCAGTAAAGTCCATCGAATCGTATTCGATCGCCTCTGCCAAGGAATCCATCACTTCCGGTTCCAAAACTCGCTGCATAAAACTTATCTCGTTCTCTGGCATTTCCATATAGGGGTTCAGTTTCGCCTGCAAAAGCTCGACTAACTCAGGTTCCATATATTTGTAATTGTCCGGAATTTGCAGGCAAATAACTTTCTTGCCTTCGAGACTTTCGGGAAATTTGCTGCGAAGTCGATCGCCATGCTTCTTCTCCATCACAAATATCAAATCCGCCCAACCGACAAGACCCTCAGTGACTCTAATTCTTGCACCTTTTTCCGTTCCAGCCGATCGCACGCTGTAGCCGCTAACATTCTCCCATATCTTCTCGGCAGTCAAACTTCTCCACTTATTCTGACTGCACACAAACAATATCTTGATTTTATCCATTCAGACACAAATCCAAAATGCTATTTTATCAGCGTTCATCCGCGTTCATCCGCCCACATCTGCGGTTAAAAAGCTCGATCGAATTTCCCCCCGATCGCACCTTACATACCACAAACACTGTATTTTGTCAAACTCGCCCAAATCTCCGTTACAATTCTTAACCCATCAAATTCTGATTTTGCGTAAAAAATTGTACTTATTACATTTGCGAGTTCGTTAATTTTACGATTTTAAAAGCTTTCAGCGTCAAAAAGTCAAATTAGTCATAATGCCCCTGGATTGTGAAAATCGTACCACAAGCCTCAAAGCAAGTAAATAGGTAAAATAATTGAGAATGAAGTCAATAATTTTGGTCGTCTTTAGATTTGCTTAAGATTTGAGGGGTCAAAATAGATCGAACATTTAAAACTAAATCGACTTTTAGATTGTTTTTGCTTATAAAACAAGCTGGAGTTGCCCCGAAGACCGATCGACCCTCAACAATAGATACAGGTGCTCGATCGCCCAATGGCATCAAACCAAACTCGATCGAACTCTGTTAGAATTAGTAAAACGAAGTCGTTATGAGTTTGACTAAAAGCTATGACCGAACAAACCGTAGAAAACTTAGTGATTATCGGCTCAGGCCCCGCAGGCTACACAGCAGCCATCTACGCCGGGAGGGCAAACCTGAAACCCGTAGTGTTTGAAGGCTACCAAGCGGGAGGCGTCCCCGGCGGTCAACTGATGACCACCACAGAAGTAGAAAACTTCCCCGGTTTCCCCGAAGGCATCACCGGGCCGGAGCTCATGGATCGGATGAAAGCTCAATCAGTGCGCTGGGGTGCAGAATTATACACAGAAGATGTAACTTACGTTGATTTAACAAAGCGGCCGTTTACAGTGCGATCGGAAGACCGAGAAATCAAAACCCACACCATAGTAATCGCTACAGGCGCGACGGCGAAACGGCTGGGGCTGCCTAGCGAACACGTATTTTGGAGTCACGGCATTTCTGCCTGTGCGATTTGCGACGGCGCTACCCCAATTTTTAAAGGAGTAGATTTAGCTGTCATCGGCGCGGGCGACACCGCAGCGGAAGAATCTATTTATTTGACAAAATACGGCTCTCGCGTACATATGCTGGTGCGGCGCGATCGGATGCGCGCCAGCAAAGCCATGCAAGACCGAGTGCTGAACAATCCCAAAATTACCGTGCACTGGAACACCGAAGCAGTGGATGTCTTGGGCAAACCGGGCGCAAAAATGGACGGGGTGAGAATTAGAAATATTGAGACGGGTGCCGAAAGCGATTTGCTGGTGAAAGGATTGTTTTACGCGATCGGTCACACTCCCAACACTCAACTGTTCCAAGGTCAGCTAGAACTCGACGAAGTAGGCTATATCGTTACCAAACACGGTTCGGTAGAAACCAGCGTCGAGGGAGTTTACGCCGTCGGCGACGTGCAAGACCACGAGTTTCGCCAAGCCATCACCGCAGCCGGCAGCGGCTGTATGGGTGCGATGCTGGCAGAACGTTGGCTGTCGTCGAACGATTTAACGCAGGAATTCCATCAAACCGAGGAATCCGAGCAACCCGCAGCAGCGCCGGAAGCTCAAAAAGTACGCAAAACCAGCGAGAACTTTGATCTCAAAGACACGCGCCACGAAGGAGGTTATGCTTTGCGGAAGTTGTTCCACGATAGCGATCGACTGATTGTAGTCAAATATGCCTCTGGGAGTTGCGGGCCTTGCCACAGCCTCAAGCCGATTTTGAGCAAAGTAGTAGATGAGTTCGAGGGCAAAATCCACTACGTGGAAATTGACATCGAAGAAGATCCAGAAATTGCTGAAAATGCTGGCGTGATTGGTACGCCGACGATTCAGTATTTTAAAGACAAAGATTTGGTGGCCGAGCTCAAGGGAGTTAAGCCGAAAAGCCAGTACCGCGAGTTAATTGCCAGTAATTTGTAGGAAGGCAAATTAGCGAAGACTTTTTAACCGCAGATATCAGCGGATGAACACAGATGAACGCTGATGTAATCTTATCTGCGTGTATCTGCGTTCATCTGCGGTTAAAAAGTCTTCTTATGGTTTTCGGTAAATATTGATATGCTGATGAAAACAAATCTGACGCAACAATTATCAATTATGGCTCAAAGCCGCCTCCGCCTGCCGCGATTTCTCAACAGTACCTCACCGTCAAGCCTGTCAATGAAAATGATGTGGGCAGGTTTGACAATAACTGCCGTGTTTATATTGGTAGCCACTTTGTCTCCAGCTATGCAAGCTTGGGGATGGCTGCAAAATCCTACCGAGGCTTTGATTAACCCCATCCACGAACCGCCGTCACCGACTTATTGGTTTGGTACTAGCCGCAGCGGCTACGATGTGTTTTCCCGCACGCTGTTTGCTTCTCGGGCGGCTTGGCAAGTGGTGATTTTAGCCACATCTTTGAGTTTATTTATTGGTGTGCCGCTGGGTTTGGTTAGCGGTTATTTGGGCGGTAAGCTCGATCGAGTGTTGTTATTTTTAATGGATACAATTTATACTTTGCCGGGGCTGCTACTTTCTTTGACGCTAGCGTTTGTAGTGGGAAAAGGAGTTTTGAATGCTGCGATCGCCCTGAGCATTTCCTACATCCCTCAATACTACCGCGTCGTCAGGAATCACACCGCCAGCGTCAAAACCGAATTATTTGTCGAAGCCGCGCGAGCAATGGGTGCTGACACTTGGACAGTGCTTTCGCGCTACCTGTTTCTGAATGTGATTCAAAGCGTACCGGTGCTGTTCGCGCTCAACGCTGCCGATGCAATTTTAACATTAGGAGGATTAGGATTTCTCGGATTAGGGCTTCCCGAAGCAACTCCCGAATGGGGACACGACTTGCGTTTAGCTTTAGATGCGCTACCTACTGGCATTTGGTGGACGGCCTTGTTTCCCGGTTTGGCGATGACTTTAATGGTAGTCGGATTGTCTTTGGTGGGAGAAGGATTGAATGAGTTTGTCAATCCTAAACTGCGAAATCAGCAGTAATTTGTCTCGCAGTTAAATTAAGTTCGCAGTCAGGACTTTAGTTTTTTTCTTCTTCTCTTTTCTTCCTTCGCGCACTTCGCGTCTTCGCGGTTCGTTAAATAGGTATTATTTAAGTGCTTCGGGAATCAATCAGTGGAAAAATTAGGATGGAAAAAACCGAGATTATAATTGAGGAGGTGAAATCATGAAAAATATTCCCCGTATAGAATATCTCAAAGTCCAAAATTACAGTGCTTTGCACAATCTAGAACTTAAAAATTTCACCCTCTTAACTGTCTTCTTAGGCCCCAACGGTAGCGGAAAGTCAACTATTTTTGATCTTTTTGCTTTCCTGTCTGAATGTTTCACTGAAAGCCTCAGAAAAGCCTGGGATACAGGGCGAACGCATCTAAATTTTATGTTAACATAATCTGGTATATTGGAGAATAGTTCTTGAGTATCCAAAAAACATTTAATTAGAGTTTACCCTTATGAAACTCAAACCTAAAATCACCATTGCTGACCATTTTCCCGACTGAGAAGCTCCAAGAATTGAGCGGACGAAGCGCCATCAATTAATTGATATTATCACCCTCTCAATTTGTGCCGTGATTTGCGGTGCTGATACATGGGTGGATATCGAAAGTTACGGGCGCAGCTCAATACGAATGGTTAAATAAATTTTTAGAATTACCGAATGGCATACCGACCCAGGACACAATTGCGCTCCTTCTTTTCTCGCCTCAAGCCGGAGCAATTTCAAAAATGTTTTTTGAGTTGGATTCAATCTATTAGCTGCTTCAATCCCGCAGAGGTAATCGCAATTGATGGCAAAACTCTTCGCCATTCTTACTATCGGGGAGGAGACAAAAAAGCGATTCATATGGTTAGTGCTTGGGCGACCAGTCAAAGATTAGTTTTAGGACAAGTTAAAGTTGATAAAAAGTCCAATAAAATCACAGCAATTCCGGCCTTAGTCAAAGTATTAGAATTAAACGGAAGCATTGTCACGATTGATGCCCTGGGCTGTCAGAGGTCAATTGTGAAGTCAATTGTCGAACAAGGAGGAGATTACGTAATCACCTTAAAAAATAACAAGCCATCCCTATATGCCAGAGTAGAAGAGTTGTTTAAACAAGCAATTAGAGCAGAATTTTCGGGGTTTAAACATACAGCTTATTCGACCAAAAAAGAGAGTAATCATGGTCGATTAGAAATCCGATATCACTTAATGTTAAGTGACATCAAAGACCTAATTGACCCGATAGTAAATGGGAGAATCTTCAGAGTATAGGTCTGATAGAATCCGTGCGAATAGTGAAGGGAAAAACCATTCGCCGTCTTGTGGGGAGTAGGGGTTGGGCGTCTCGCCCGCCCTCAATATGCAATTTAGATGCGTGACAGCTTATTAGACCTCTTGCAAAAATCCTTTTAATCAAATTCTGGAACGGGCAAGATGCCCGTTCCACAAGAAAAAAAATTTTGTGGGATGGGCCGGAGAGCCCGTCCTAGTTATTTTTGCAAGAGGTCTATTGAACAGGCCCGCAATGCCGTCTGAACAACCTCTAGGAGTTCCGCGCGACTAGCTCCACTTGCTGCTTGCACCGACATTCCAAAGTTGACTGTAACGATAAAGCTCGCGAGGGCTGCGGGGTCAGCATCAGAGGGCAAGTCACCTTCTGAGACAGCACGCTCGAAGCGATCGCGGATAGCAGCCTCGCCTGATATGCGGCGCTCTGCCAACTCTTGATGGAGTGGATGGTCTGGATCGACAGAGGAAAGCATACTCTGTGCGTAGAGACATCCTGATGGGTTGCACGGATTAGTCACCAAATCAACAACACCAAGCATCATCCGCTCGATGACTCTGCGGGCAGTTGGCTCGGAGAGTGCTTCACGCAGGTAGGCAGTTTGCCGATCGCGATAGCGATCGAGCGCCTTGCGGAATAAGGTTTCCTTGTTGCCAAAGGTCGCATAGAGACTGGGACGGTTAATGCCCATCGCTGCGGTTAGATCGGTCAGGGATGTTCCTAGATAGCCCTTGCGCCAGAATATTTGCAAAGCTTGTTCCAAGGCTTCGTCGATATCAAAAGCGCGAGGTCGTCCCTGTACGCTATGAGGCTTTTTCGTTTCCATACCGTTCAGTATAAAACTTCCTTGACACCCAGATTGAACCAGGGTATATTTTTTGTACCAATCGGTAAGTAAATCACCGATATCGGCAATTACTAAACCTTATTCAAAAAAAACATCATAATGTCACAAAAACTCTCAGGAAAAGTCGCTCTTGTCACTGGTGGCACTAGCGGCATCGGTCTTGCCACTGCCAAACGATTCGTTGCCGAAGGTGCCTATGTCTTCATCACAGGTCGCCGTCAGGCTGAATTGGATGCCGCCGTGGCAGCAATAGGCAACAACGTCACGGGCGTTCAGAGCGATGCCTCGAATCTGGCAGACCTCGATCGCCTTTTTGCCACAATCGAGCAAGAGCAAGGTCGCCTGGATGTAATCTTCGCCAACGCTGGCGGTGGAGAACTCGCCCCGCTCGGATCGATCACTGAGGAACACTTTGACAAAACCTTCAACACCAACGTTAAAGGCTTGCTGTTCACCGTGCAGAAGGCTCTGCCGCTGTTGCCAGAAGGTGCTTCCATTATTCTGAATGCCTCGATCACTTCCATCAAGGGTACTCCAGCGTTTAGCGTTTACAGCGCCACCAAAGCCGCCGTGCGATCGTTTGCCCGCAACTGGACACTTGACCTCAAAGAGCGCAAGATTCGCGTCAATGCCATCAGTCCTGGTGTTGTGCCTACTCCCGGATACAATCTCCTGGGGCTGAGCGAGGAACAGGTGCAGGGTTTTGTGGCAACACAGGTCAACACCATCCCGCTGGGACGAGTGGGTACACCGGATGAAATTGCTAAAGCGGTCGTTTTCCTCGCATCCGATGACAGCAGCTTTGTCAACGGCATCGAACTCTTTGTCGATGGAGGCATGGCACAGATATAAAGCCACAAAACTGCAAGTTCAGGAGATCGAGGTGATGTCTCCAATCTCATAGATATCGATCGCTATCTACACCACAATAGACCTCTTGCAAAAAAAATATGTGTTATCCTTAAAAGTTTGCTCAAGTTTAGGTAAAACTTTGAATTATTGGGTTGATTGGCATCTCCTTAAACTTGCCCAGCCTGCTAGATTATAAAATTGCCTAAACTTTCCATAATAGCACAAAATAATTTTGCAAGAGATCTAATTGAGTAATAAAGATGACGGCAGCTATATCACTGACATTGAAAAGTTTGTTGATGGGGGTGTAGCACAAATCTGAAGGGGGCGATCGCGTGGTTGATGAAATTATCAGCGCAGGCGTTAAGGCGATCGCAGTCGGCACCATTCCAGGCAATGCCAAATGACGATGTGCTAACTCAATCCAAACTCTACCTCAATGAACACAGAAAGTTTTGAACTTGGAGTGTGAGAGTGTTATGAAAGCAAACTATTTCCAAGGAGTTTAGCGCTAATGGAAACAGCAGATGTCATAGTTATCGGCAGTGGTCAAGGCGGCATTCCACTGGCGACTGATTTTGCTAAAGAGGGGCGCAAGGTCGTCTTGTTTGAGCGGGATGCTTTAGGCGGTAGTTGCATCAACTATGGCTGTACTCCTTCCAAAGCGTTCTTAGCAGCAGCTCATGCAGCAGGTAGGGCACGCCAAGCGAAGAAGTTAGGCATCCATGCGGAGGTTGAAGTAGATTTTCCCGCTGTTATGGAGCGAGTTCGGGGAATTCGCAGCGACTTTTATCAGGGGATTCGCAACCGCTTGGAGACTGCGGGTGTCAAAGTCATTTGTGCTGAAGCTTCTTTTGTGGGTGAACGGACGGTCAAAGGTGGGGATGTCACCGTTCAAGCTCCTCTAGTAATTATTAACACGGGTACGTCATCGCTGATTCCTGAGATTCCCGGTTTGGCAGGAACTCCCTACCTGACTAACCGCAACTTCTTTGATTTGAACACTAAACCCGCCCGTTTATTGGCAATCGGAGGGGGCTATATTGGCTTGGAATTGGGGCAGGGATTGGCGCGTTTGGGCAGTCAGACTCACTTAATTGTGCGGGGTTCACGCCTTTTAGATCGAGAAGAAGCTGATGTCAGCGAGGTCTTAGCAGAAGCCTTTAAGCAGGATGGAATTCAGCTTCATTTTGGGGTGAATGTCAATCAGGTTGCATACGAGAATAATGTATTTAATCTGATGCTGAGCAATGGCGAACAACTTCAGGGAGAAGCGTTGCTAGTTGCGATCGGACGGAAACCCAATACAGGTGCATTAAATGCTGCCGCTAGCGGGATTGAGTTAGATGCTCGAGGGTTTATAAAAATTGATGACCAGTTTCATACAACCTGTACTGGTGTTTATGCGATCGGGGATGCTGCCAAACAGCCCGCTTTTACTCATGTGTCGTGGGAGGACTATCGCCGCTTAAAAGCTATTTTGTGTGGAGAAAACCGGACGCGGGGCGATCGCGTTCTTGGCTATGCGGTATACACAGAACCCCAGGTGGGGCGAGTGGGGATGACGTTAGAACAGGCTCAGAAACAAGGCATCAACGCGCGTGCGGTGACGTTACCCATGAGCCAAATTGCACGCGCGATCGAGTGGGGGCATGACCTCGGATTTTATCGCATGGTAATCGACAGCGACACAGACAAAATCCTGGGAGCAACCTTGGTGGGGTACGAAACTGCTGAACTGGTTCATGTATTTTTATCGCTGATGGAGACGGGAGCAACTTGGTAGTTGTTAGAGCGATCGGTTCACATCCATCCCACCTATGGTGAAGCTTTACCCAGTCTGGCACGGTTGCTGCTTGGAGATAATATGCCTGGGTATCCGAATATATTATGAAGAGGTTTTATACCAATTTTTTATGAGGCTGCATAGAATCCGATCCCCCTTAGCTTGCCCCCTACTCCCCCTTAATAAGGGGGGGACAAGATTCTTCTCTTTCGTCCCCGCAACGATTCGGGGGATGCGAGGGGGATCGAGATATGTGCAACTTCACAGCCTTCACTGAATATTTTAAATGACAGTTTTTTAGAGCATTTTGCTAACTTGAAAGACCCCATAATAGAAAGAAGTAAAGAACATTTGCTCAAAGATCCGATCGCGATTGCGATTCTAGCTTTCCAGACGCGGTGCCGACGGATGGGTGGCAATAGAAGCCTATGGCAACGCCAAATATGAATGGTTAAAAAGCTTTCTAGAATTACCGAATGGTATACCATCTCATGATACATTTAGTCGAGTATTTTCCCGAATTGAACCGCAGCAGTTTCAAGAATGTTTTTTGAGTTGGGTAAATTCGATAGTGGGGGAATTAAAACTAGAGGTAATTGCCATTGATGGCAAAACAATGAAACAATCTTATGACAGAAATGACCCACAAAAAGCGCTACATATAGTTACGGCTTGGTCTTCATCTCATCAATTAGTTTTAGGACAAAAAAAGTTTATAAAAAATCTAACGAGCTGACAGCAATACCGGAATTGATAGAAATGCTAGAAATTGCCGGAAGTATAATAACCATCGATGTTATGGGCTGTCATAAAGACATAACATCTATGATTATCAAAAAAAAGGAGATTACATTTTTTTAGCTTTAAAAGGGAATCAAAAGCTCCTGCACAAAGCCGTGAAAGAATAGTTTGAAGTAGCTCAAAAAACCGACTTTTTAGACCAAAAGTACAATTATTATGAACAAGTAGAAGCGGGACATCATCGAGTGAAAAAAAGACAAGTATGGACGGTTGATGTATCTGAGTTGCCACCTCTACATAATCAAGAATTATGGAGTGGATTAAAAACAGTTGTTCTGATAGTTAGTGAACGACGATTGTGGAATAAAACCACCACTGACGCTCGTTTTTACTTAAGTAGTTTAAGCAGTAATGCTGAAAAGATTGCTGGGGCAATCCGCAGTCACTGGGGAATTGAAAATAGCTTACATTGGACACTTGATGTTACATTTTGTGAAGATAAAAGCCGGATTCGGAAAAAGAACTCTCCCGAAAATTTTGCACTTCTACGTAGACTAGCTATAAATTTACTGAAACAAGAAAAAACTTCCGGCACAAAGTCTAAAAATGAAACGGTATCGAGCCGCACTGGACAATAATTATTTAGTTCAAATTTTAAACTCTGCCAGTTAACACTCGAAATCTAATACCAATCTATGAATAAAAACTATCCGGCTTTAAGAAGTTCAGAAAATCTTAAAGTTCTGGTTTGATCTGCTCAAGTCGGGTTAAAATTAAGAATTTTAAGAAGGTTTTTTTAGTTATTTAGTAATGCACAAAATCACGTTTTTGTCAAATGAATTTAGATGTGTTTACCCTGCTAAGGAATGAGAATTAAATAACTTACACTCTTGAAAGTGGGGAGTAGGGGTTGGGCGTCCCGCCCGCCCTTTTTGGACGGGCGGGACGCCCATCCCACAATAACAATTAAAATTGTAAGTTATTTAATTTGCGATCCTAAATATATGAATCCTGAATTAAATCGCTCTAAAAGCTTCCAAGTATTTTATCGAGGTTTATTAGAAATCATCAATAGTAAGCAGGTATAATCAACTTTATAGACAATTTTCGCTCTCGTCATTGCTGAGCTAGGAGCGCGATCGATGATTTAGATATCAAACCTAGATCCGCGCTTTCGGAGGACACGCTGTAAATAAATGTAACAAAACTTTGAGCGATCGCACCAGCGTCCTACCCCTCCACATCTTTAATCGCATCCAGCAGCTTATGCCTTCTCCAACAATAGCAAGCACATCGCTAACTCGGTAAATTTTCCTTCCCTTGGGGAGTTATCATCTGCCGACAGTTGCAGCAATGTCGGCTGTGGATTTTGTTCCGTCTGCTTGAAATTATCAAGACAATTTGGGAATGCTACCTAAAATTGATGGAAGGGCTTTATAGAATCTTTACACTGTCACGATATATTGAAGGAATTGTGAAGTTATACTTCCGGGAGATGGCAAATTGTGTTGTTTGTGAGAAAGTGCGATCGCGCAAGCCAACAAATTTTAGAGAAATTTGCAGCCGCCAGTTGCGCGGCGGGTTAACTCTCAGTAGAATTTATCCGGGTGGTTTTTTGCCACTTACGCGACAAACTCGTGTCGAACTGCTTAAATGAGAATGTGACGTTAAGAACTTAATGTGATTTAACGTCAAAATTAAACCCAATTTCTGAGATTTGAGCTAACTTAACAATGAAAGCCCCCTGTTGCACTACTAAACCCGCAACGCTTCATTTGGGGTAATCCTCGGTCTCTAATCCAGAGTTGCCGACTTACAACTAAAGCTCGTAAGCTTTATTCGATCGCAGATTGCATAACATTCAATTCAGGGAAACAGGGTAAAGATGGGTGCATCTACACGGATTGTATTGGTTCCAATTCCGGTCAGTCAAAAATTGTCTGCTAACTGTCTGGCCAATTACGCCGCAGCCGTTCACCCAGATATTCGCAAAAAACAGCGCCGTTGGCTCATGCCCAAGTTTTTGCGGGCAGTGCTCAGGATTTAGCGGAGCCTGACACGAGTCAGTATTGTCAAGCTAAGCTGACAAAGTTTTCCTAGTTCTTGACAAAAAACGGAAAACAACTTCCATTTTTTGTGAGAAAGGCTACAATCGGAAAGGTCTTTGCAAGATCCGATTCTCACCGTTTGGTACTTCGACCCTCTGCTGTTGCAGTTGAGGCAGCAGAACCGCATCCAAGGTGGCGAAAATTTGCCGTGCAACTGTGATATCTGACAACCAGAGTGAAAGCAGCAGGCGAATCAAAAGTTCGACATCTCGAACACAAAAGTTAGAGGGTTCCGTGCCGGAAAACTTGTCCGGTAAAAGATCGAAGTAGCGAGTAAAAAAGCCAGTATTTTTGAAGGTGCGATCGATCGCATCTCTGGGTTCGCTTCTAGGGGCAAGGTATCGCAGATGATGCGGTAACTCGCTGAAGGAAGAAAAAGCCACACAGTCAATTCGAGGTCGCGACGTTCAAGTCTGCGATCGATTGAATGTGCTCGCTAATACAAACCAGAACTCGAACTTTGACTCAAAAAACGGGTGCAATTTCGGTAACAGCTTCATTTAGCAGACCGAAAATCCCACTATTTCTTCCTGCGGGAATGTCAATACTGGCTAACTTGTCTAAACTACAAACAGACACTATTCCACTGTTATTTATTCTTCAATTCAGGAGCATGAGGAAGGCGGCATGATCCAGGCTAACACCGTACTCGAAACCACAATTAAACCCGAAATGGAAACAATGGAGTTGCTTCGGAACGCCGAAAGCGTTCTACCTGAGAGTGAGTTGGAACTCTTTATCGACGAAGAAGACGATCGAGAAGATTTTCTAGACAATCCATCTGAGGAAGACGACACTAAGTCTGCCAAAGGCGCCAAAGCCCGCCGTCGGGCTCAGGCAAAGAAAAAGCATTATACTGAAGACTCTATTCGTCTTTACCTGCAAGAAATCGGTCGGATTCGGCTGCTGCGAGCCGATGAAGAGATTGAACTAGCCCGCAAGATTGCAGATTTGCTGGAATTAGAGCGTGTTCGAGAAAAACTGCTGGAAGAGTTAGACCGCGAGCCCAAAGACAATGAATGGGCTAATGCTGTAGATATGGCACTACCTGCATTTCGCCATCGACTCCACGTCGGACGGCGGGCAAAGGAAAAAATGGTGCAATCAAACCTGCGTTTGGTGGTGTCGATCGCCAAAAAATACATGAATCGCGGTTTGTCTTTCCAAGATTTGATTCAGGAAGGCTCTTTGGGTTTGATCCGGGCGGCTGAAAAATTCGATCACGAAAAAGGCTACAAGTTTTCCACCTACGCAACTTGGTGGATACGTCAAGCCATCACCAGAGCAATTGCCGACCAATCCCGCACTATCCGCCTACCAGTGCACCTTTACGAAACCATCTCGCGCATCAAGAAAACTACCAAACTTCTTTCTCAAGAAATGGGACGCAAGCCTACGGAAGAAGAAATCGCCACTAAGATGGAGATGACGATCGAGAAGTTGCGCTTCATCGCTAAATCCGCACAGTTGCCTATCTCCTTAGAAACTCCGATCGGCAAAGAGGAAGACTCGCGTCTGGGAGACTTTATTGAATCTGACGGGGAAACGCCAGAAGATCAAGTCTCGAAAAACTTGCTTAGGGAAGACTTGGAAAGCGTTTTGGATACTCTCAGCCCCCGAGAACGGGATGTACTGCGGCTGCGTTACGGCTTAGATGACGGACGGATGAAGACCTTGGAGGAAATTGGTCAAATCTTTAACGTCACTCGCGAGAGGATTCGCCAAATCGAGGCTAAAGCCCTGCGGAAGTTGCGCCATCCCAACCGGAACAGCATCTTGAAAGAATATATCCGCTAGAGTAATTTTCTAGCATCACCCAAAAGAGTGATTCGCACTCTTTTTTTGGGGGGGGGGAACTCCCCGCCCCCGGTTTGAGCTATAGCTGGTGAACTACCAGAGGCTGATGCTCCGCATACAGCACTGGCTTCCTGATTCATCGGGATGTGCTTTTATCTACGAAAAGATAAGTAGTCTTACCATCCCTCCACAGGCGGTCGTCCTAGTTCCTAAGACCCATATTTTTTCTTGCAACACGTCCCGTTCAGCTTGGTTTTTGCATTGGGAGATAATGGTCAAGATGCATCTATCGTATCATTGATTCGTTATCACTCAATTTATTTTCGGGCTGCGCTTTCATTCCGTCACTCATCCTGTAAACAGATAGAGTGCGGGACTTCCCGTTCGCATTAGTTAAATTTTGTGCTGCTAACTGCACCGAGCAATTGCTATTTGCTGCTCAAATCGCCCTGCCAAAATTTAGGGAGTCCGTTACGGAACTCCCAAGCTTTGCAGTGTCTCAAAAATCTTAACTAGAAAATTACATCACGCCCCAAAAGTGAAGCACGCCTTGACCGGAAACCAGTTCGATGATGACAGCGGCAGAGAAACCAATCATCGCCAAACGACCGTTCCAATTTTCCGCTCCTTCGCTGAAGCCCCAGTTCCAAGCGTTGCGTTTTTGTTCTTGCATAGTGCGAACTCCTTTTGTTAACTTTTGTAAGGCTTACGTAAATAAATATAACAGTCACTTGAAAAAAGTGCAAGCTTGTGTAATGTGATATCGGTCACAACGGTCGATCGACCCTTATGATTTTGCCTAACGAGGAAAAATAGCCAGCTCGGTATCGGGGTCAAACAAGTGAATCTTGTCATGGGCGACGGCCAGCCAAAGCTCCTCGCCAACACGGATCGATCGCTCAGGAGGAACCCGCACCTGCATCCGCACGGCCGGAGCATCCGTCAAACAGACCCGCAAATAAGTTTCGTGTCCCAAAGCCTCTACAATTTCCACTTGTACCGACAGATTTTTGGTAGCAGGAGGGTTAATGCTCAGATGTTCCGGCCGAATGCCCAAAATGAGTTTTCGCCCGTCATACGGTTGTAAATTTTTGGCCCAAATATCCGGTAAAGTAAAGCGAAATTGCGGGTGATAAATCAACAGCGGGGCAGTAAATTGCACCGGCAAAAAATTCATCGGCGGAGAACCGATAAACTCAGCAACAAACAGATTAGCCGGCTTGTTGTAAAGCTCTAAAGGTTTAGCTACTTGCTGAAGCTGTCCTCCATTCATAATAGCAATGCGATCGCCCATAGTCATAGCCTCAGTTTGGTCGTGAGTCACATAAATAGTTGTAGTTCCCAACTGCCGCTGCAACTGCACAATTTGCGATCTAGTTTCCGCCCTCAATTTCGCATCAAGATTCGATAGCGGTTCGTCCATCAAAAACACTTCAGGATTTCGAGCCATCGCCCTACCCAAAGCTACCCGCTGCTTTTGCCCTCCCGAAAGTTGTTTCGGCAAGCGATTTAAAAGAGATTCTATTTGCAATAATTCAGCTACCTTCAGGACTCGTTCTCCTACTGCCTTTTCCCGTTCCGACAAATAGCGCAAACCCGGAGGCAGCTTGCGAGTTACTCCTCCTAAAAAATCCTCAAACAAAGGATAAGGTAGATGAGTTTTAAAAGAATTAGAAGCTAAATAATTAATAACCTCTTCTAGCTTATTCCTAATTTTTTCTATATTCTGAATGCTTCCTTCTTCTCCTTGTATCTTCCCCCTTATCCCTTCTACTTTCTTCCCTCTTCCTTCTTCCTTCTTCCTTCTTCCTTCTTCCTTCTTCCTTCTTCTTTCTTCCTTCTCCCTTTCCGAGCGGCGCAATCCAAAGGCGAGATTATCGTAAACTGTTAAGTGAGGATAGAGAGCATAATTTTGAAATACCATAGCGATATCTCGGTCTTTAGGAGGCAAATCGTTAAGGAGCCGATCGCCAACCCAAATATTGCCGGCCGTCAAAACTTCCAAACCGGCGATCGATCGCAGCAAAGTGCTTTTTCCGCAGCCAGAAGGCCCCACCAGCACCATGAATTCCCCATCTTCGACCGTCAGGTTGATGCGACGCAAAACGCTGTTAGACGAAGGGCGATCGGTCACAGGCGAGACAGTTTCTGCGACGCTGTTTGCTGCTTTTTCCTGTTCTCCTTGGCGGAGCGGAAAACTTTTGTAGATATTTTCTAATACAACTTTCGCCATCGAACAATTTTAGATTTTAGATTTTAGATTTTAGATTTTAGATTGGGCATGGGGCATGGGGCATGGGCCAAACAGGTAATTGAGATATTCAAGAGACCCCTTGCAAAAGTCCTTTTAATCAAATTTTGGGACGCTGCTCAAAGCCCATCCCACAAGAAAAAAGATTTTTGTGGGACGGGCCGGAGAGCCCGTGCCAGCTATTTTTGCAAGAGATATAAGGAAGGAGGAAGTTCGGTAACGAGCAATGTACAGGATTTAAATGATTTAACGGATGGATGTTGAAGTCAGAAGTCAGAGGTCACAAATCAGATTAATGCCCAATGCCCCATGCCCAATGCCCCATGCCCCATGCCCAATGCCCCATGCCCAATGCCCCATGCCCCATGCCCCATGCCCCATGCCCCATGCCCATGACTATTGACTGCTGATAACTTTGATAATTCTTTCACCTGGATTGAGGTCAAAAACTCGATCGCCCGCAGCATCTTTCCCCCAAAAAGCTATAGCATCAGTAGCCGATCGCAGCAAGCGGCCGCTTGTCGTAAAAAGTTTAACATCCGTACCCGGAACAGCCCGCAGCAAGCCAACCAAAGCATCAGACGGCTCTGCAAAGCGAAAAGCTTGAGTGCCAATTTCGCCTCGGTTAGTAAGTCTGACAGAACCCGCAGGCATTCGTTTAGCCCAACCCAACTCCGAAAATAGTACCAAACTGTCGTCCGGGTCGAGAGTGACGCAACCCACCAACTGTTCCTGCTTCCGCAACCTGGTTACTTGAGAACCCTGGGCGCTGCGGCCCATTGGCGGAAGTTGTTCGTCATCGACATCAAACCGGAGGACTCGGCCTCCTGAAGTTGCGACAGCCACTTGCTCGCCAACTTTGCTCAGACTCGCGCAGCGCAGCCGATCGTCCTCCTTGAGTTTAACAACAGTAACGCCGCGATTAGTCAAATCCGCAAATTCCTGCATCGGCAAGCGCTTAATTTTCCCTTGCTGAGTCAGAGTTACTAAATCCGCCACTTCCGAATTTTCCGGCAAAATAAAGTGTCCCACTGTGATTTCCGACAAAACGCGACCGGCACTTTCTTTAGTAGCACTCGGCGACAACAAACCGACGATCGGCGTTCCCCGGTCTTTCGGGCTACTATTAGGAATATCCGCGACTTTCAGCGGGTAAGCTTTGCCGTTAGGAGTTAAGACGACCAAAGTGCGATCGGTTTTTGTCAGATTTGCCGTCACAATAAAATCTTCATTTTTTTCTAAAGCTGGAACCGATTTTTCCCGACTTTTCGAGCGCGGACGTTCCCCCGGCGGCACGCGCCGCACGTACTGCTTGTGAGAAAATTCAACAATAGTTTCCTCTGCCTCTAGAACGGGCAATAAGTTAGGCTGAATCGTTGCCGGCGACAACTGTTTCACCCCAGAATTCTTCTTACCCGAAACTTGTGGTTGAGCGTTTCCCCCGCGTCCGGTTTCCTTGGCGAATTTAGTGCGGCGTTCGTCAGCGTACTTGCGTTTGAGCGATCGAAATTCCTTCTTCAAAGCCTTCAAAAGTTCGCGCCTGTCGCTCAACAACCGCTGCAATTCTTGAATATTTCCCATCAACTCATCAAACTCAGACTGCAAATTTTGCCTTTCCAAACCAGTCAGCCGGCGCATCGGCATCGCCAAAATCGCATCAGCTTGACTTTCGCTCAAATTGAGGCGAACTTGCAAAGTTTGCTTAGCAGTAGTGCCGTCAGGAGAATTTCTGAGAATGTCGATCGCAGCATCAAGATTTGTCAAAGCCAAAATTAAGCCTTGGACAATGTGACAGCGGCGTTCCGCAGCCTGCAACTCGTAATTGTAGCGGCGCGTAAGAGTCACTTCCCGGAAATCCAGAAATTCCTGCAACAATTGTCTTAGCGTCAACTGTCGGGGTTGACCGTTGACAATTGCCAGCAAAATCGCCCCAAAATTTGTTTGCAGGTCAGTTTGTTGGTAAAGGCGAGCCAGAACCGCTTCCGGGGTAAATTCCCGCTTGAGTTCAATCACAACTCGAATGCCTTCGCGATCGCTCTCGTCGCGCAAATCAGAAATACCGTCGAGGCGGCCGGCATTAACCAACTCCGCCACCTTTTCAATCCAAGCCGCCTTATTTACCTGAAACGGAAACTCCGTCACCACGATCGCCGTTTTAGTCCGCACCTTGCGATTACCAGGCACTTCTTCCACCCCGGCCACACCCCTGACCGCAATGCTACCTCGGCCCTTAGTGTAGGCGTCAACAATGCCCTCTGTAGCGACGATTTCCCCTCCGGTCGGGAAATCCGGGCCCGGAATCAGTTCTATCAACTTCTCGTCCGAGAGTTCCGGGTTTTCAATCAAAGCAATTAAACCGTCTACAACCTCCCCCAAATTGTGGGGCGGGATATTAGTTGCCATCCCCACAGCAATGCCCGTACAGCCGTTGAGTAACAGAAACGGCAACTGAGCAGGCAGCGCCGTCGGTTCCTGCTGCGAACTGTCAAAGTTAGCAGTAAAATCAACAGTTGCATCCCCGACTTGGGTTAGCATAGCTTCGTGGGCGATCGGTGCCAGCCGAGTTTCCGTGTAGCGCATAGCAGCAGCCGGGTCATTGTCCACCGAACCGAAATTGCCGTGACCCGCCACCAAAGGATAGCGGCTCGAAAACTCCTGAACCATGCGCACCAGAGCGTCGTAAACCGATTGGTCGCCGTGGGGGTGATATTTTCCCAAAACATCTCCAACTACCCGGGCGCACTTGCGGTAAGGTCTGTCTGGCGTCAGACCCAGTTCGTGCATCGCGTACAAAATTCGACGGTGAACCGGTTTTAAACCGTCGCGGACATCAGGCAAAGCTCGCCCGACGATCACACTCATGGCATATTCGAGGTAGGATTGCTGCATCTCGGCGTGCAGAGGCGTAGAAATTACTTGCCCGGAAAGTAGGTTGAGTTGTTTAGCCATGAGTCCTTGTGTCCGTTAATTCCTGAGTGAAGACAGCCTCTGTCAATAATGCTGAGGTTGCCTGTCTCTCCTTTAAAAGTGTTTGCCGCAGGCGAACCGAAAGTTCGACAAAACCGCGATCGCGAGAGGATAAAAATAAACTTAACTTGTGAAAGCAGAATCAGAGTGCCGAAGACCGACAACACTTGCCTCTTGCTCTCCACTCTTACCCTAACCTCTATGTTGCCTTCATTTGTGGCTACCTGTCTATTTACCGCCCGATCGCGCGTAGGTTGATTGACAGTCATGCTTTTCCTTATAATCGCTCACAAATGCCGATCCTTAAGAATTCAGCAGTCAAAATCTCTCCTAGATCGCGGGAGAGTCTGACCTCCGCTTGAGGAACGGAAGCGTCGCTCTTTTAAGCCGTGTCGATCGGTCAAAACTGAGAATTGGGAATCCCCAAAAATCCCCCGCTATATTCGCTACTCCGAATGCAGCAGCGGGAGTATGTGAATAAACATTGCTTTATTCTAAGAGCATCAAAGAAAATAATTGTCACACCTCCCCGACTCTAAGCCGGAGGCTTGACCGAAAGAGGATACTAGAAACCTGTTAGGGAATCTTGAGACTCTCGCCAGTGTCAGGTCTAGTTCTAAAAAACAACTAAACTGTCTGTGTGTAGTAGTCTAAATGATGGTAATGGATGCTTCTGGGCATCTGTACGCCCTCTCACAGTTAGTGACTCAAGGATATACATACGGGTTTTGCAGTCTTTCCCGGCTGATGGCGCTAAAAACTCTGCATTTTTGACGGGGAATGTGTTCCCCGTGCCGTGTTCCTCTTTCGACTAAAGTCGCAAAGTTTCCATACTTCCCATATTTATTTATGAAAACCGTTCTGATTGTAGAGGACGATTTGGTCAATGCTCGGGTTTTTTCCAAAATTCTGACTAAGCGGGGGGGCTTAGCCGTGAAGCATACAGAAAATGTTGAAGAGGTGATGCAGATTGCTGCGAACGGCGAAGCTGATTTGATTTTAATGGATGTGTCTCTTTCGCGCAGCGTGTACCAGGGAAAAGCTGTTGACGGCATCAAGATTACTCAACTCCTTAAAGCTGACCCGCAAACGGCCTCGCTGCCGATTATTTTGGTGACTGCTCACGCGATGGCCGGTGATAGAGAAACTTTTCTGAATCAAAGCGGTGCCGACGGTTACATCTCTAAACCTGTGGTAGACCATCAAGAGTTTGTCGATCAAATCAAGGCTTTGCTCCCTGACTGAGCGAACCGAAGGAAGAAGGCCCTTCGACCTCCTTCGACTCGCTTGGCGGCTCGCCCGGGGAGGCGAAGCTGAGCGGGCAAAAGTCGCTTTTCGGGTAATAAAGAAGCAAGAACGAAGAAGCAAGAAATACTTTTTTGTTGTAACTAACAAACAATTAAAACTCTTGAACTATAAATCTTTCTTGAATTCTGACTTATGCCTTCTGACGAGTACATAAGTGCCTTCTTCCTTCTTCCTTTCGAGGTGCCAAGAGCACAATGCTATGAGTTCTGAGTTCTAAATAAGGAGAAAAAAAAATTTAATATTTTTCAACTCATGAAGAAAGGCGTGCGTTCCGAGGCACGAAAAAAATCTCCGCGGCCGTCGGATTTCTCGGGCGCGCCGCGGCAATCTCAAAACTTTTTATCAGTCTTCGTCCTCATCGAAGTCGTAACCGATATCATCATCATCGTCAGCCGCTTCCTCTAAGGAATCATCATCAGTTAAGCCGACAAAATCTTCCTCCTCAACCTCAACTTCCTCGAAATCCCCATCAGCCTCAAGGTCAGAGCCCCGGCCGATATCGAAACCGCTCTCGATCGTATACTTGCGGCGCGCAGTGCGATCGTCCAGCACCACATCCTCCGGCAAATCGTGGATTTCATCATCAAACACGGCACCGTCAAGAGCCGCATCCGAACTGCCCTGATCCTCATAAGCATTGAACCCAGTCCCGGCAGGAATCAGGCGGCCGATAATCACGTTTTCCTTCAGGCCGCGCAGCCAGTCAGACTTACCCTCGATCGCAGCTTCAGTCAGCACCCGCGTCGTTTCTTGGAAGGAAGCCGCAGAAATAAAGCTGTCAGTATTCAGCGAAGCCTTAGTAATCCCCAGCAGCACCGGAGTATAATCCGCCGGCGCCCCGCCGGTAATCGACATCGCCTCATTCACCTGCTCCACCTGCCGCAGTTCCACCAACTCACCCGGGAGCATAGTAGTATCGCCGCCGTCCTCCATCCTGACTTTGTTGGTCATCTGGCGGACGATCACCTCAATGTGCTTGTCGGAAATATCCACACCCTGAGACTGATAGACAGACTGCACCTCGTTCACCAAGAAAGTCTGCACCTGCTGGAAACTCTCCAAAGCCGCCTCAAAAGTAGGCTGGCGCTCCTTCAGGACATGGAAAAACACCTCCAGAATCTCGTGAGGGTTAGCGGGTCCGTCGGTCAAAGCTTCGGCGACACCGACGCGCTGTCCGTCAGAAACGATCGGATTCTGACCGGGCAACAGGGGATACTGCTCGATCCGACCGTCATCCTCAACCACCGCCAGTTCGACAACATCGTCGTCCGTCACCACCTGAGCCGTCCCGGGCCGCTTCGCCAAAATACAAGCCTCCTTCGGCTTCCGCCCCTCCAGAAGTTCCTCAATCCGGGGCAAACCCTGAATGATATCCCCAGTTTTGGCGCGCTCGAACACCAGAATCACCAAATTGTCGCCCCGCTGCACCAAATCCCCGTCGTCTACGTGCAGCACCGCACCCCCCGAAACCCGGTAAGGGCGTGCCACCCGCAGCACGATCTTTGCAGGTTCGCCGTCAGACGCAGGCACGACTTTCACGACTTGACCCGACTCTTCCAGCACCACCCCCGGAGCCACCTCCGTACCGGCCACCAAAAGTTGACCGGGGCTGACATCGGGAGTACCGGCCACAGAAATCGAAACAGAATCGGCATCCCGCATCACCAGCAGGCGGCGCACGGGTTCGTTCAGTCCTTCGCGGATGCCCCGGACGATGCCGGCTTCTTTGCAGAGAATCTCGGTGCGGGCCACGACTGCCCCGGGCGCGATCGACTGCCCGTCCTCCACCAGCAGCCGCGTGTGAGTGCTGCCCTGAGTCGGATCGGCTGACACGTCCCGCCGAATCACCAGCGATTCCAAAATCACCAACTGCAAGCGGAAAATCCTAGACGGCACAGAGTCCTCACTGCTTAGAGGGTGCGCCAGCTCTTGCGACTCCACGAGCGCATCTGACAAACCCCAAGCCGGGCCCGAACCGTCCGCCCCAAAAGCCAGAGCATCCCCCTCATCCGGCAGCAGCTCGATATCCGCCGCCAGTTGCGGAGCGCTCCCGCCGATTTCCAAAATAAGCTGAGTCCGCAGCAGTTCCAGTCCCTCGACAGACTTGACGCGCTCCCCATCCTTGTAGGGCAGCCGCTGCACCGCCTTCAGGGCGATCGACTCGTTGAGCGCCGTCTGAGAAGGTATGGGCGGCTTGTCCGGCACTGGAAACTCCACCACAGGTCGCAGCAGCAAAGCGGGGCCTTCGGGAGTTTCGATATATTCCGCGTAGCCCAACTCTTCGGCAATCAAGCCGGGGAAAATTTCTTGACCGGCGCTGACAATTTGACCTTCGCCGAAAGTTAGCGGCGGGCGGTCAACGGCGTGAAGCGTTCCCGGCTTGATGACAATTTCCCGAAGGATGTCGTTTTTCTGAGTGACTTCTACCGCCCCGCTGGTTTGGCAGAAAATATCCTTGACTACTTCGGTACCGGCTTCGACGTACTGGCCGTCTTCGACCAGCAGCAGCGAAATATCCTTGTTAACTTCGTGGCATTCTTCGGGTATCCACAGCAGAGTCCCGCCCTTCACCACTTCGTAGCCGAGTTTGGCTTTGCCGCGCTTGTGGACTTCGACTCCGGCGTATCTTACTATCCCGCCTGTCGCGGTGCGGTAGCTGTCGTCGAGCAGTTCCGCCACCACTTCCCCGTTGATGACTTTGCTTCCGGGAGCTGTCTTCAGGGAAAACCGCTGGTTGGAAGCTGTTTCGATTATGTAGTGGTCGCGGCCGCCGGCGCTTTCGGCCCGGACAACTGCTTGGTCGAGCAGCACTTGAGCGGTGATGATTTCTATTTCTCGCTCGTCGGCGATGCGGACTACGCCGCCGTGTTCGGAGACGAGTTTGGTTTCGGCGATGACGCTTTCGGCCCGAATGCGATCGCCGTTTTTCACGGCGGGTTCTGCGTTGGGGGGCAAGTTGTACACTTCTCCCGATAGAATCCAAATCAGCCCGCCTTTGCTGGCCGTGCGGGTTGTGTTGCCTTGGCGGTCGGTTTTTTCCTCCGGTATCAAGTCGGCAAATTTGGCTTCTCCGGCTAGGTCGGAAGCCACGTCTGTAGTCACTTTTTCGGTGGTTTTGCGGGCGGCGCGGCCGACGATCGGCACTTGGGCCAAAACTTGATTCTTGACGGCGCGCTGTCCGTCTTTGACCATGAGAGTGGAACCCTGGACGATCGCCAGTTCAATCTTCAGTTTTTGATTTTTGGCGCCGGATTTGGCTTCCTCAAAGCCGTCGCCCTCGAATACGAGTTTGCCGTTGTTTTCTGCCACGAGCGCTTCTTCGCCGTGGGAGGTGCGGAAGGAGCGGGTGCGCAGGTTCTTGAACTTTGCTACGCCGGGGAAGGGGGCGCGTTCTTGTTTTGCGACTTCTCCGGTGAACACGCCGCCGGTGTGGAAAGTGCGCATGGTGAGTTGGGTTCCCGGTTCCCCGATCGACTGGGCTGCAATAATCCCGATCGCCTCTCCCATGTCCACCATCTTCAGGTGGGCCAGACTCCAGCCGTAGCAGCACTGACACACCGACCGCGTAGATTCGCAAGTCAGGGGCGATCGCAAGTACACTTCGGGCACCCCTGCTGCCCCAATTTCCCCGGCCAGCTCCTCTGTAATCGGCTGGTTTCGAGCGGCTTTTTCGTTCTCAAAAGCCACGATTTCCCCTGTTTTGGGGTGCACCGCATCTCGGGCCAACACGCGCCCCAGCAGCCTGTCTTTCAGGGGAATCAGCACGGTCGCCCCGTCGGTCATCGGCCGCACCCGAATCCCCCGCTGGGTGCCGCAGTCCACTTCGCGCACGATTACATCTTGGGATACATCCACCAAACGGCGGGTAAGATAGCCGGAGTCGGCGGTGCGCAGGGCTGTATCGACCAAGCCTTTGCGGGCTCCGTAGGAAGAAATAATATATTCGGTGACGGTGAGTCCTTCGCGGAAATTGGTTTTAATTGGCAAGTCGATGATTTCTCCTTGCGGGTCTGCCATCAGCCCCCGCATCCCCACCAACTGCCGCACTTGGGAGATGTTCCCCCGGGCGCCGGAGAAGGCCATCATGTAGACGGAGTTGAGGGGGTCTGTGGCTCGGAAGTTCTTGACTACTTCGTCTTTGAGGTCTTCGGAGGTGCTGTTCCAGGTGTCGATTACTTTTTGGAAGCGTTCGACTTCGGTGATTTCGCCTCTGGTGTATTTCTGTTCGGTGATGCGGATTTCTTCTTCGGCCGCGTCCAGGAGCGATCGTTTGGAGGGCGGCACTTGCAAGTCGTCTACGCTGATCGAGACTCCGGCTTTGGTGGCGTAGCGGAAACCCAGGTCTTTGAGTTTGTCGGCCATTTGCGCCGTCCGCGCGGTTCCGTACTGCATGAACGACCAAGATATTAATTTTTTGAGCTGACCTTTGTCAACAACTCGATTGCGAAAAACAATTTCCTTATTTTCTGTCATTTTTTGCGCTTGATTGGTAATTGGTCAGTAGTCATTGGTCATTAGTCATCGGTCATTAGTCATTAGTCATCGGTCATTAGTCATTAGTCATCGGTCATTAGTCATTAGTCATTAGTCATTTGTAGCAACTGTCAACTGACAACTGTCAACTGCCAACTGCCAACTGCCAACTGACAACTGTCAACTGAACCATTTCCTAGTTGTTAATTACCGATTCGATCGTTTGGTGATAGATAATCCTGCCCGGAGTAGTGCGAATGAACTGAACTAGAGGCTTGCCCTCTGCGTCTTCTCTCAGACGGCGGAACTTGTATTCTTTCGTCACCACTTTACCGTCTGCCGAAACCGAGACTGCAAGGGGTTCCCCTTCCGGTTCTACGTTTTCAACTTTCCCGGTAAACCTCACCCACACGTAAGAGTGCAAGTCGATCACTCCTTGTTCGTAAGCTACAACCGCGTCCTTAAAGTTCGAGAAATAGCGACCCGCCCCTTTTTGAGCGTCAAGATTTTCCGCTGTCAAGTAATAGCAACCGAGCACCATGTCTTGAGAAGGAGTAACGATCGGTCTTCCGGTTGCCGGCGACATAATGTTGTTAGAAGCCAGCATCAGCAACCGGGCTTCTGCCTGAGATTCCAGAGACAAAGGCACGTGAACGGCCATTTGGTCGCCGTCAAAGTCGGCGTTAAAGGCCGGACAAACTAGCGGGTGAAGCTGAATCGCCCTCCCGTCTACCAATATCGGCTCAAAGGCTTGTATCCCCAAACGGTGCAGGGTGGGAGCTCGGTTGAGCATTACCGGGTGGCCTTCAATCACTTCTTGAAGCACTTCCCAAACGCTTTCGTCGTTGCGGGTTATCAGTTTTTTGGCGGCTTTGATGTTGTTGACCAATCCTTGGCGGATCAGGCGGTGGATGACGAAGGGCTGGAAAAGTTCGATCGCCATTTCCCTCGGCAAACCGCACTGGTGAATCTTCAGCTTCGGCCCCACGACAATCACGGAACGCCCGGAGTAGTCAACCCGTTTCCCCAGCAAGTTTTGCCGGAAGCGGCCTTGTTTCCCTTCAATGATGTCCGACAGCGACTTCAGCGGGCGGTTGTTTGCCCCCACGACTGTGCGGCCCCGGCGACCGTTGTCGATCAGGGCATCCACTGCTTCTTGCAGCATCCGCTTTTCGTTGCGGATGATGATCTCCGGCGCCAGAATTTCTTGCAGTCTGGCCAAGCGGTTGTTGCGGTTGATGACTCTGCGGTACAGGTCGTTGAGGTCGCTGGTTGCAAAACGCCCGCCGTCTAGCTGCACCATCGGCCGCAAGTCCGGGGGAATCACCGGAATGACGTTGAGTACCATCCAGTCGGGATGGGAACCGGTGGCGATGAAGTTGTCAATTACCCGCAAGCGTTTAATTAACTTCGCCCGTTTTTGACCTTTAGCATTGGCAATATCTTCCCGCAGCTTTTCGGCTTCGCTTTCTAGGGGAATGTTTTGCAGCAAGACTTGCAAAGCTTCAGCACCAATCCCCACCTCTACACCTGTGAGTGTGGAATCTTCGCTGTAAAGTTCGTCTTCTATTTCCAACCAAGCATCTTCTGTCAGCAATTGCTTGTATTGCAGCTTCTCTGCATTACCGGCATTCAGCACGACGTAGGCATTGAAATAGACGATTTGTTCGACATCTCGCAGGGGCATATCTAACAGAATTGCCATGTAACTCGGGATGCCTTTGAGATACCAAACGTGAGCTACCGGAGCCGCTAATTTGATAAATCCCATGCGGTGACGGCGCACGCGAGATTCAGTGACTTCAACACCGCAGCGTTCGCAAACAATGCCTCTATGGCGAACTCGTTTGTACTTGCCACAATGACATTCCCAATCTTTTGCAGGCCCAAAAATTCGCTCGCAAAACAAGCCATCCATTTCAGGTTTTAAAGTCCGGTAATTAATTGTTTCCGGTTTCAAAACCTCGCCCACTATCTGACCGTTGGGTAAAGTTCTCTCTCCCCATTGTCGAATTCTTTCTGGTGAAGCTAACCCAATCTTTACGTAATCAAATCGTTGTTCTATCTTAGCCATTCTTGACTCCAATTGATGATTTACTTGAAATTATTTGGTGCTGTAATTTATCTTCTTTGCTTGATTCTTTGGTGATTAAATCAATCTCAGACTCCTTTATATGTGACATTATTTTTGATATCATAAATGACACTTCTGGACAATCCAAATTCCAGAGCAATATTAGGGATGGATTCTCCAGCTTTAATTCGTTCTCGCACATCCTCTGCTTGAGCAAAAGTCAGTTGGCGATCGAGATATCCACCCATGCGACGAATCGGAACCTCTTCGCCTGCGTCCTTCCAAGTCAGGTGATACTTAATATTGTGTATAGTTATGGGATTTACGCTGTATGCTTCAGCTAGATCCTTCATTCTCTCTCCTGCTGCTAGTTTTTGCCGGATTTCTCGCACTTTTTCCCAGTCTAATTTGGCATTGGAAAGGGGATGACTTTTTCCTTGGGTGCGTCCTTTTTTGGAAGCATCTAATAAATTCTGAGTGCGAGTACCAGCCCAGAGGTGTTCTGGATTAATACAACTGGGAGTATCGCAAGTATGACAAGCATCCATATAAGTGGAAAGTTCATATCCTAATTTCTCTGCTAAAACAGCACGAGTAACTGATTTCAACTTCCCATTTTTCCAGTATCTGCCATAGCCTGAACCATCTTTTCCGCCTTGAAAAATTATGCAGCCGTTGTCTTGAATTTCTCCTAAAAAACGTGGGGAAACTGTGGTGAAGTTATCGGGTATATTTGTCTGAACGATCTTAGTAATAGTTTCATGTTGTACCCCATACTTTTTTGCTAGGTGGTTCTTGACTTTTCCAGATAAATATTTAGTCTGAATTTCTCGCAGTTGTGCGATCGACAATTTATCAATTCCCGGAATACTTTTGCGTCTGGGAGTTTTGCGATCGCGCAGCCCTCGAAGAGGATCGCGCCCCATCATCTGTCCGGTATTCTCAGCAGCCGATCCTGCTATGAGATGTTCCGGGTTGATGCAGCTTCGGTTATCGCAGGTGTGGCAAGCAAAATAAGCGGAATCGAGGAATCCTGCTATTTTTGATTCGAGGACTAATCGGTGGACTAATACCGTTTTGCCATCGATCCACTTACGCCCGTAACCGTTTTTCAACCTACTGCCTTGCCAATTAATACAGCCTGTCTCCCGATCGAATTCTCCTTCAATTCCGGGGATAACTGTTACAATAGTCATGTCAGCGGCTCTCCCTTTTAGAGCGTTGATTCGCCTCAACAGTGGTACGAACACTGCTGAGGCATTTTCATTGGAGATTGTCGATTAAAGATTTTAGATTAAATGTTGCCAAAAAATCTAAAATCTAAAATCCCTAATCTTCGTCTTCGTCGCGAGAAAGCGACTCGTAAGTAGGCCGGGAGGGCGATCGCCGACCCCCAGCATCCGCCATCAAATCCACCTCAACGTGTTCGCTGCCCTCGTCGGACGTATTCACCTTGTGCACGGCAATATCCAAGCACAAAGACTGCAACTCCCGCATCAGCACCTTGAAAGATTCCGGCGTTCCCGGCCTGGGGATGGCTTTGCCCTTGACAATGGCATTCAAAGCCTCGTTTCGGCCCTGCATATCGTCCGACTTCACAGTCAGCAGTTCTTGCAAGGTGTAAGCGCAGCCAAAGGCTTCCAAGGCCCAGACTTCCATTTCTCCGAACCGCTGTCCCCCCTGCTGCGCCTTGCCGCCCAAAGGCTGCTGCGTTACCAGCGAGTAAGGCCCCGTGCTGCGGGCGTGAATTTTGTCATCTACCAAGTGGACGAGTTTGAGCATATAAGCGATGCCGACTGTAATTGGTCGATCGAACGCCTCCCCAGTTCTGCCGTCGTAGACTATAGTCTTGCCCGGATGCTTTTCATTAAACACCCACGGCTTACCAGTTTTTTCCCGCGCCTCCTGTAACTTGCCGTGAACCGTTTCGCGAGACTTTTCGGCCCCGTGCATTTCGTCGAAGGGAACCATTTTGAACCGCATCGACAGATTTTCGCCGGCCCAGCCCAGCAAACACTCGAAGATTTGACCCACGTTCATCCGCGACGGTACGCCCAAGGGATTGAGCACTATGTCAACAGGAGTCCCGTCGGGCAAATAAGGCATATCCTCCATCGGCAGAATCCGGGACACAATACCCTTATTCCCGTGGCGGCCTGCCATTTTGTCGCCGACTTGAATCTTCCGCTTTTGAGCTACGTAGACGCGGACGACCATGTTGGCACCGGGGGGCAGTTCGTCGCCCTGTTCGCGGGTAAACACCCGCACGTCCACCACGCGGCCTTTTTCGCCGTTAGGGACGCGGAGGGAATTGTCGCGCACGTCGCGGGCTTTTTCCCCGAAGATTGCCCTCAGCAGTTTTTCTTCCGGCGGTTGGTCGGATTCGCCTTTGGGAGTTACTTTGCCGACCAAAATGTCGCTGGCTTCTACCCAAGCACCTTTGCGGATAATGCCCTGTTCGTCTAGCTGGCGCAGCGCGTCTTCGCCGACGTTAGGAATTTCGCGGGTGATTTCTTCCGGGCCGAGTTTGGTTTGGCGGGCTTCGATTTCGTATTTTTCAATGTGGATCGAAGTGTACACATCTTCGTACACCAAACGCTCGCTAATTAGCATCGCGTCTTCGTAGTTGTAGCCTTCCCAAGGCATATAAGCTACAAGGATGTTGTGACCCAGAGCGAGTTCTGCCCCTTCGGTGGAGGAACCGTCAGCGAGCACTTGACCGGCAACAACTCGATCGCCCTCATAAATCAAAGGACGCTGATTTAAGCAAGTATCCTGGTTAGAACGCTGATATTTTTGGAGTTCGTGTTCGATGCAGCCAGCATATTTTTGCTTCCAAACCGAGGGCTGTTTGACTTTGAGGTCGTCGTACTCCCGAATCAGGAAATGTTCTTCGCTGGAATTCGATTCGGCATCTACAGCCAGGGGTTTGACAATAATCCGGGTGGCGTCGATGTAAATCACCTCGCCGTCGATCCGGGAAACCACAACCATCCCGGAATCTCGGGCCGCCTGAGCTTCCAAGCCCGTACCGACTAGGGGCCGTTCTGGTTTCAGCAGCGGCACAGCTTGCCGCTGCATATTCGATCCCATCAGAGCTCGGTTGGCGTCGTCGTGTTCCAGGAACGGAATCAGGGATGTCGCGACGGAGACGATTTGCACCGGCGAAATCGCCATGTAGTCCACCTGCATCGGAGTGGTGGTAGTAAATTCTTGGCGGTAGCGGACGGCTACGGTTTCGCCCAAGAGGTTGTTGTCTTCGTCGAGGCTGATGTCTCCGGGGGCGACGCGCAAATCGTCTTCTTCATCGGCTGTCATGTAAACGGGGGCTTTGTCGCGCAGCACCCGTCCTTTTTCTACGGGATAAAAAGGAGTTTCAATGAAGCCGTAGGGGTTGACGCGGGCGTGGGTTGCCAAGGAACCGATCAGACCGGCGTTGGGGCCTTCTGGTGTTTCGATCGGGCAAATCCGGCCGTAGTGGGACGGGTGAATGTCCCGCACCGCAAACCCGGCGCGTTCCCGTGTCAAACCTCCAGGCCCCAAAGCCGAAAGCCGGCGTTTGTGAGTCAGTTCTGCTAGAGGGTTGGTTTGATCCATGAACTGCGATAGCTGGGAGGAACCGAAGAATTCCTTGATTGCTGCTACCAGCGGTTTGGGGTTGACCAGAGAAGCGGGGCTGAGGGAGTCGGCATCCGAGACGGTCATTCTTTCGCGGATGATCCGTTCTAAGCGGTTGAGGCCGACGCGCACTTGGTTTTGCAGCAGTTCTCCGACACTGCGGACGCGGCGGTTGCCTAAGTGGTCGATGTCGTCTGTCGAGCCGATGTCAAATTCGAGGTTAATTAAGTAGTCGATCGCCGTCAAGATATCTTGCGATGTCAGCACCCGCATGGTATCGGGGACTGTCAAGCGCAATTTTTTGTTGAGTTTGTAGCGACCGACTCGACCCAAATCGTAGCGTTTGGGGTCGAAAAAGCGCGAGTTGAGGAGCTGTTCTCCCCCCGCTACGGTGGGGGGTTCGCCGGGACGGAGTTTGCGGTAGAGCTCCATCAAAGCTTCTTCTTCGCCGAATTGTCCTTCTTTCTCGATCGTTTTCTGGAAGTATTCTGGGTGGCGCAGGGAATCGTAGATTTCGCCGTCTGTGAGTCCCAAAGCTTTGAGCAGCACCTGAGCCGATAGTTTGCGGGTTTTGTCGATTCTTACCCAGACTAAATCGTTTTTGTCTGTTTCAAATTTCAGCCAAGCGCCGCGGTTGGGGATCAGGGAGGCGTTATACGAACGGCGGCCGTTTTTGTCGGTTTCCGATTTGTAGTACACTCCGGGCGATCGCACGATTTGGTTGACAATCACCCGTTCCGCGCCGTTGATAATGAAAGTACCGCGCTCGGTCATCAAGGGCAAGTCGCCGATGAAGACTTCTTGTTCTTTGATTTCCCCTGTTTCTTTGTTAATCAGGCGGGTGGGTACATACATTTGCACCGAATAGGTGCTGTCCCGGCGCTTTGCTTCGTCCACATCGTATTTTGGGCGCTTGAGTTTGAAGTCTTTGCCCATGAAGTGAAGTTCCAGCTTCCCCGTGTAGTCTGTAATCGGAGAGAAGCTATCGAGTTCTTCGATCAGCCCGGCTTCTAGGAACCAGCGAAAACTTGCCCGCTGGATTTCGATCAAATCGGGCAAGGTGAAGGCGAATTCTGTGTAATCTTTAGTGGTCATGGGTATCCTTTTTCCGCAGTGGCTCTAGCTTTTTACATGGCGCCAAGGCTGGGCTTTTTTACCTTGTTGCGTTTTTTTGATTGATTGTGTGAGAGAATTTATATGATGTTTTCGATCGCCTACCAACTGCTACAACGGTTATTTTTGCTGGTGGCTCGCAGTGTTTTTGTGCGGATTTTGGTTTCGATTGAGATGCTTTTAGCTTTCATCTCGTGGTGTTTAAGGGTAAATCCCCTACACTTTTGACTTCTAAAATTCACTTGACAGCTATTGCCAAATTGCTGAGGTTCCAAGTTTCTTCTGATGTGTAAGTTTGAGTGTGTAAGTTTGAGGTATTGCGTGAAGTTTTGACCGATCCCGAAGGTTAGCGTACTCGCGTTGTGTTGGTAGTTCCGGGGCGACATCGCAGTCGCGGATACTAAGCCAACGCCCGATCGGTCGGTTCTTTTATTATAGGACGCAAATCCGATCGCAGCAGGCAACGCCAAAAGAATCTCAAATAAAGGATGAATTCGGTTTTTATAACGGCATATAGATGGGATTATCCCTACTGCTTGCCCCTAACTCTACCTGTTTTCCTCCTTTCTCTGTTCTGAATAAGCTAAACTGAAAAGCCGAATAGCTGACAGGCATTTTCGGTTGTCTGCTGGGACAAAGTTAAGAGAGAAACTCCTCTCAATTTAGCAACTTGCTCGGCTACGTAGTAGACGTAGGCGGGTTCGTTGCGTTTTCCGCGCTGGGGTACGGGGGCGAGAAAAGGGCAATCTGTCTCGACTAGGATGCGATCGCTATTTACCATACAAGCTGATTCTTGTATTTGCAAGGCTTTTTTAAAGGTGACTGTTCCGCTAAAACTGATGTAGAAACCTAGGTCTAAAAACCACTGGGTTTCTTCGGGCGTACCTCCCCAGCAGTGCATGACCCCGCGCACTGGCCCGCGTGTTTGCCAAAAGTTCCTCAGCATTTGGGCCATTGGGGCGGCGGCGTCGCGACAGTGAATAATGACTGGTTTGTCAAGTTGCTGGGCGATTTCAAGCTGTGCCTCAAACACTTTAAACTGGTGTTCTCGATCGTCAGCTTTATAAAAGTCCAGTCCGGTTTCGCCGATCGCCACTACCCTAGAGTCCGAATTCGCTAATTCCCTAATCTGGCTCGCCGTCTCGTCTTTCCACTTGTCGGCATCTAGAGGGTGGAGTCCCACTGCAAACGAGACTTCTGCAAACTGGTTGGCGATTGCTTGAATGCCGGCAAACTCTTCTGGCTCTACACAAGAATGAACCAGCCGAACTACACCAGCTTCGCGCCAGCGTTCTCGAATGGCTTCTAACTCAGATTTGTAGGTCTCAAAGTTGATATGAACGTGAGTGTCGATGAGCTGCATGGGCGAATGGGAGAGGGGGAGAGGGGAAGAGGGGGGAGAATCTGGAGAATCGGGAAAATCTTCCCTCTTGCTTCTTTCATCCATCCGTTAAATCCGTTACACAATCCGTTGCCGAACTTCCCTCGGACTTTTTCCCTCAACATCCGTTAAATCCGTTACATAATCCGTTGCCGAACTTCCTTCTGTCTTAGGATGCTACTTGTGTTTCGTGCGGCTTGAGGGTTCTTGCCAAGCGGGACTTTTTGCGAGCGCCGTTGTTGCGGTGGAGTACACCTTTTTTGACAGCTTTGTCGATTTTGCTGAAGGCCTCAGACATTCGCTGCTGCACTTCTTGCATTAATTCAGGACTCGGAGCTGCGGCGTACTTGTCAACGGCCGCGAAATACTTCTTCATCAAGGTTTTGACCGCTGACTTGTAAGATTTGTTGTACAAGCGGTTGCGTTCGGCGATTTTGACTCGTTTGACGGCGGACTTAATATTTGCCATAGTTCAGTTGCTGGAAGTAGGTATTCATTGATAGACCCTAGTCTAAAGACACGGGGATTTTGAAGGACAAGCTTTTCAGGAGCGAGCCACAAAAAGCTTGATTTTTAAAGGCTGAGTCAGACAGCTACTACCCACTGGCTCAGATTGAGCTGAGTCTGCGGCTACTTTTTGGCATCGATCCCGAATACGATCGTCGCGCAATAATTTTTTATTGACTCATTTAACTGCCTATTTTTTACCCTGACGATACCCAAAGGTAGGACACGGGTGTTAAGGAGGCGTTTTGCGGGGTTCCCACCGTCACCAGTTAAAGTCACGGTTTCTTGCGCGCAATTTTCGATTGTACAATAATTTGGCGTTTTTTTATAAAAAAATTATCAAGTGTGGGAAAAACCAATATAGCATCTATTCTGCTTAAAATCCCATTCCCTGAAAAATCCAAGTTAAGCTATAACAAAGAGTACGGGTTATTTGGGCTTCTTGCCGAAGCACTTACCGAAGGTAGAAGGCAAAAGGTAGAAGGTAGAAGGTAGAAGGTAGAAGGCAGCCGGAGCAGAAGGTAGAAAGTAGAAGGCAGAATCAAAATTCTCCCGCTCGGACACTCTCGCTTTCGGATAATCTCGGGTTCGGACACTTTCCCCCTCTGCGTTCCAACCCTCTCCCTCCGCACCCGGCTCTCTGTCGGGCAATTTCTAAGGAAAATTGTGACTTGTTCTCAGTGTGGCAAAATCCTCGACAGAGATTTAAACGCTGCACTGAAGCGGGAAAAATGCCGCGAGTCTCGCGGTTTAAGTTTGTGGACTGGTGGTCGCCGACTTCTCCAGAATATCGCCACAAAAATTCCCAATTGTCAAGCAAATGTTAGTGAATTATTGACGGCATTCCTAATCTCCATGCTGCGAATCATTACTCAGTGGGTTGAGGCACAAGCTGAACTGCGACGGATCTGCGATCGCACCCATGACGAACTTGTCGTTCACAAAGAAGCCACCGTGCGGGAGGTGCTGCAAGCTGTAAGGCGCAGAGGCGATAAGGCTGTGCTGCACTACACTGCTGAATTTGACCGCATGACCCTAAATGTGGAAGATTTACGGGTGAGCGGCGCCGAATTGGATGCTGCTTACCAACAGGTGTCGAAAGAATTATTAAATGCAATCCGCACAGCTTGCAAACAGGTAGAGGCGTTTCACCGACAGCGCGTACCCAAGTCTTGGGTGCAGTTTGGTGATGACGAGATTGTTTTGGGCAAACGCTACACACCGGTCGATCGAGCGGGAATCTACATTCCTGGCGGTCAGGCATCCTATCCCAGCTCGGTGATCATGAATGCGGTTCCTGCGAAGGTCGCCAAGGTTCCGAGACTGGTGATGTGTACTCCCCCCGGACAGGAGAAGAAAATGAATCCTGCGGTGCTCGTAGCGGCTCAGGAAGCGGGAGTTGATGAGATTTATCGGGTAGGCGGGGCTCAGGCGATCGCGGCTTTGGCCTACGGTACGGAAACTATTCCGAAGGTGGATTTAATTACTGGGCCGGGGAATATTTACGTCACCCTTGCTAAAAAACTGGTTTACGGGACTGTGGGGATCGATTCTCTGGCTGGCCCGTCGGAGGTGTTGATTATTGCCGATGGTTCGGCGAATCCTGTACACGTAGCTGCGGATATGTTGGCTCAAGCTGAACACGATTCGATGGCGTCGGCAATTTTGCTGACGGCGGATTCGGTGCTGGCTCGGAAGGTGGTGGCTGAGGTGGAACGACAACTGGTAAATCACCCGCGCCGGACTTTAACGGAAAAGGCGATCGTCAACTATGGTTTAGTCGTGGTAGTTGACTCGCTCAAAGCCGCGGCGGAACTGTCTAACGAGTTTGCGCCCGAACACTTGGAATTGCAAGTTGCAGATCCCTGGGCTTTGCTCGACCAAATTCGCCACGCTGGGGCGATTTTCTTGGGCTTATCGACGCCGGAAGCTGTAGGTGATTATTTGGCTGGCCCGAATCACACTTTGCCGACTTCTGGGGCTCCGCGCTATGCGTCGCCGCTGGGTGTCGAAACTTTTATGAAGCATTCGAGTTTGATTCAATATTCGCCCGCTGCACTTAAGAAGGTGAGTAGGGCGATTAATGTTTTGGCCCAAGCAGAGGGGCTTCCTTCTCATGCTGATTCGGTGTGGCTGCGGACTGAAAATGATGAGGATGCAGAATTTTAGCTTCTAGTTGGTAGATTTTAGATGGGTGGTGGTGGTGGGAAAAGAAAGATTGTTGCAAGTAGGCAACAATCTAGGAATCTCACTTTCTGAGAGCTAAAATCTCATATTGAAGTTAATAACTTTTACTTGCCACCGACATCGCTAGGGTAAAAATGACACGGGTGGCGCGGTGCTTCCCGATCGACGACACGCCCAGAGAAAAACTAATCGGGGTCGCTGGCATCAGTTATGGCTGTTTGCGATTGGGGAGAGAGTGCCTGCTGCTGACAGCGTTCCCAATAAATTTTAGCCACGCGATCGCCCTGATTCTGACGCCAACACTCGGCAAACAGCCGCCCCGCTTCAGCTAACTTCCCTTCCGAATAAATTGCCAAGGCTTCGGCAAACAATTCCAGCGTAGCTAACTTGCCCGCTTTAATTTCTGGCGAATCTGCATCAAACACCTCATAAACCGTCACGGCTTCGGATTTTCCCTTGACTTTTACCGTATCGAGAGTGCGGATTGTGTACTGGGATAGATTTTTCAGCCGCGCATAAGTTGGCTGGGTGATTAACAGCGACACCCCATAATTTTTTGTCAAACTTTCCACACGAGAAGCTAAATTCACAGCATCGGAAATTACCGTCCCGTCCATGCGATTTTGTCCGCCCACCGTTCCCAGCATCAAAGTTCCAGTATTGATGCCAATCCCAATCTGAATCGGTGCATAGCCAGAATTAGCGCGATTTTGATTGTATTCAACCAGGCAGTGCAGCATAGCAATTCCCGCTTTCACCGCATTATCCGCATCGCCGCTAAACAGCGCCATAATCGCATCGCCAATATATTTATCAATAAACCCGTTATTTTCATTGATGACGGGTTCCATGCGAGAAAGATAGGAATTGATAAATCTGAAATTTTCATCGGGCGTCATGCTTTCCGAAAGCGTAGTGAAGTCGCGAATGTCGGAAAACAACACTGACATTTCCAACTGCACTTGGTCGCCCAATTCCACATCAATAATGCTTGATTTCCCTAAAAACTGGAGAAATTGAGAGGGGACAAAACGCTCGTAAGCTTTGTTGAGTTGGAACAGTTCATTGGTAAATCTAAGGCGCTCTGTTTCGGCTTTTTTACGCTCTGTGATATCTTGAAAGGCTACCATTGCATAAGAAATGTTGTCCTTTTCATCATAAATTGGCGTACCCCAAGCCTCGATCGGAATAATCTTGTCGCCTTGGTGGATTTCCATATCCTCAGCGGTGACACTTTCTCCCTTCAACGCCCGCACAATCGGCAAATCAGCAGCGGGATATTCCTCATCCGTACCCGCTTTATAGTTTTGATAAACTTCTGCTATTTGATCCGATCTAGCATCCGCTATGATTCCTTTGCCAAGTAAATCCTGTGCCACGCGATTTGTATAATAAGGTTTTCCGGAAGCATCCAAGATTCCTATACCAACTGGTATCGCTTCTAAGAATTGAGTCAGTTTTCTTTCATTCTCGCGTACTTCTGTATAAAGCTTAGAATTTTGAATCGAGATCGCCGCCTGTCCAGATAACAGTTTTAATAATTCCACTCTTTCTGGCGTAAAAGCTCCGGCTGTCAGATTATTTTCTAGATAAACAATACTAATAATTTGAGATTGGTTAATCAGCGGAACGCATAAGATTGATTTGGGCTGATGCTTTTGGATGTAGGGGTCATTGGTAAATTGTCCCTCTCGAACCGCATCATCTAGTACGATACTTTCTTGAGTGCGGGCCACATAATTGACAATTGCGGAGGAAAGTTCTTGGCAATTTTCAATGGGGATTGACTGCAACACAGTGACGAGTTCGGAATTTATTGTCCCTTCAGCTTCAATTAACAGCTTTCCCTGGCTTGATAAAATTAGATACCCTCTTTGCGCCCCTGCATTTTCCATCAAAATTTTCATCAAGCTAGACATTAACTTATCTAGCATTATTTCACCGGAAATCGCCTGATAAGCTTTCATTACTGTGGTGATATCTAAGTTATATGCCGAACCAGTTGTCGTCCCTCTTGCGGTAGCTTTAGTGTTTTTTCTTCCCGGTTGAATTGCCGCCAATAATTGGGAATATCGCGTTTCTAAATCTTTTACCTTAGCAGTTGCTCCCCATTGAGCATAACAATAATACGCCTCAATCATGTATGTTTGAGCAAGTTTTTCTTTACCCCAGTTGAGATAAAATTTAGCTGCCAGTTCATTTGCTAAACCTTCTTCTTGGATATATTCGTTAACTTTAGCTCCCAAAGTTGCCTTGTCATATAACTCAATGGCTTCGGCTTTTTGTCCTAACACTCGACATTTTTCGGCTTCTACCAAATCAACTTTATGTTGATAATTCATTGGGGCATAGTGCGCCCAGTGCTGCAACCGAGTTTGGTTTTCTGTTACACTCTGCAATGCTTCTGCTGTTTCCTCTACCTCTGGATTCAATAGTGCCAAAGTCAGCAGAGAATCATAAAGATAAAAGACTGGTTCGCTGACTAATCCCGCACCAGCCATAAAATAGCGCCTGACTTCAATAGCATGATTTTTCGCTGGCTCAATTTCTCCAAACAAGAAACAAAGCATCAGTTTATACAAATGGAAAATATACAATCCATATCCATCCTTGGCAGATTGTAGCTGCTGGAGAAATTCTGTTTCTTCCAGGGCTTTCCCAGACAAAAGGGTGGGATGTTCTGCAAGACCTAGCAAATTTAAAACAGGTTGCCAATAGATCCGGCAATAATTTGCGGTTGTCAATTGATTTATTTGCATCAAACTATGGCAGTAAGCGCAAATTTCCTGCTCTAAGGTAGCCAGGGATTGATTACACCAAAAAGAATTAAGACAAAAAGTGTGCCCATTATATCCAGCCATTACCAGGTTTCCAAATTCTAGGGCAGAGGTATAACCATCTTGCAACATGGGTAGTGTTTCTTTAATGTGAGATTTGCGGTGTACAATAAGTATCCCCAAAATCATCAAAATCTCTGTCTTACTGGCTTTGGCATCGAGTTTTGAGATAATCTGAAGTGCCAGAGAACCAAACTGCGTTCCTGTATCCACGAGTTGGAAGAAATTGCAGAGAATATTGCCATAGGTCGCATAGCCGAAAGTAGAAGTCGATGTGTTACCGTACTGAATCGAGAGTTTAACGGACAAAGTATTCAGCAATGAGTACAACGTTGAGCCAGTGAGGTAAGCTGCTGGGCTGATGATATTGACAATCTTGAGAGTAGCGAGTTTTTCTGCATCCCTCATTTCCGGCAAGTGAACTAAATCGGCAATTTCCCTATCTCCAATGAGTTCCTCAATCTCTTGGATTTCCTGTTGCAGATCTGATGGTGTTGGTGTTTCAGGAAAGGTGACACCAAGCTGTTGTAAGACTGGTTGGGCGATCGCGATCGCTGAAATCAATTTACCTTGGGAAATATGCGATTGAATTCTAATGCAGTAAACATTAACCTTTTCTAGTAAGGAATGTGCCTGTTCAATGACAGTATCAATGAACTGTTCCATCACCTCAAAGTTACCGCATAACATTGCCACTTCCGCCGCTAATTCATGGAAGGCGAGGGTCATTTCGTATAGCTGTTGCCAATTATTGTCTCCCAACAAAGACAATCCCACTGTGACATATTCACGCGCTGCTTGATAGGCGGTGGCAGTTCTGGCTTTGCGACAGGCGATGAGGTTAAGTTGTGCGAGTTCATCTCGTTGGGGTTGTTGAGTAATTAAAGAAGTTCCATAATTTAATTGATTGACTATTTCAAAAATACGGTCTTCTCTTGCTTCTGAGGGAATTTCTTGCAGTAGCAGTTGCCCGATTTGGTAATGAGTTGTCTGTTTTTGGTCGTCGGGAATCAAGGAATAAGCTGCTTGTTGGACGCGATCGTGCAGGAACCGATAAGTTGGATTGGCGACATAATTAGTAGGCGATTGAGCATCTATTTGAATAAATTTATAGCCTTCGGCAATCAGTGAAATAAGTCCTTCTTGCAAGGCTTTCCAAAGTGCTGATGCCGTTTGTTCTGGTAATTCTTCACTGACTACTGCCAATGTCTCTAAATCAAATTGTGCCCCAATGCAAGCCGCCAGTTTAAGAACCTCCTGAGTTTCTTTGGGCAACTTCTGCAATTGCAGCGCCATAAACTCCACCACATCATCGGCGTGGGTAAGTCTAGCTTGAGCAATATCGCACTGCCAATGCCGTACATCCCAGTCAAAGATAATTTGACCCTCTTCATGCAACGCCTTGAGGAATTGAGTAGAGAAAAATGGATTACCTTTGGTTTTTTGATAAACCAATTCTGTCAAGGGTTGAGATAAAGATAAATCGCAAATCAGCGTATCTGCTACCAACTGATTCATATCTGCTAAACTTAACGGTTGCAGCGTAATAGTATTCACCACTGCCCCAGACTTCACAATCTCATCCACCGTCAACATAAACGGATGAGTCGGTGACACTTCATTATCCCGATAAGCACCCAACACCAACAGATACCCCCTATCCTGCATCAACAGTTGTAATAACTTTAAAGATGCCGAATCTGCCCACTGCAAATCGTCCAAAAACATCACTAAGGGATGTTCGGCTTGAGTAAATACTTGCACAAATTTTTGCATCAGCAAATTAAAGCGATTTTGGGCGGCAGTACCCGACAGTTCTAGTGCCGGACTTTGAGCGCCAATGATGCGTTCTAATTCAGGAATTACCTCAATCAAGACTTGCCCACTCTCGCCTACTGCCGTCAAAATTTTGGCTTTCCATGTTTGTAATTGAGCATCGCTTTCTGATAACAATTGACCCATTAATTCGCGAAATGCTTGCACAAATGCTGAGAAGGGTATATTGCGTTGAAATTGGTCGTATTTACCTTTAATAAAATAGCCACGCTGTCTGGCAATCGGCTTATGGACTTCGTTCACTACGGCGGTTTTCCCAATCCCAGAGAAGCCAGCTACCAGCATCATTTCGGCGCTACCTGTACTGACTCGTTCAAATGCAGCTAATAGACTAGAAACTTCAGTTTCTCTGCCATATAACTTTTCGGGAATCAGGAAACGGTCTGTAATATCTCGCGTTCCCAAGTCAAATTCTTCTATGCTATCCGTTGCTTGTAATTGAATCAAACACATCTCTAAATCGTGCTTTATTCCCAAGGCAGTTTGATAGCGATTTTCCGCATTCTTCGCCATCAATGTACTGACAATCTGAGATACAATTACGGGAATTTGTGGCTCTATTTCGTGGGGAGGAATTGGTTGTTTAGCAATATGGCAGTGAACCAACTCTAAAGGATATTCTGTGTCAAAAGGAAGTTTTCCTGTTAGCAATTCGTAGAAGGTGACACCGAGGGAGTAAAAGTCAGTGCGGTAATCGAGAGTGCGATTCATCCTGCCAGTTTGTTCCGGTGAAATGTAAGCGAGAGTTCCTTCAAGAACGCCGGGGTTTGTCAGTATCGGTGTCTCTCGGCTTAGCTGAGTGGAAATGCCAAAGTCAATAATTTTTAATTGTTCCGTTTTCGGGTTGTAAACAATATTAGAAGGGTTAATATCTTTGTGGATGATGTTGGCACGGTGAATTTGCCCTAAAATTTCAGTGGTGGCGATCGCGATTTGCAGAAACTCCTTGAGACTAAACTGGCGCTGCTGCATCCAAATTGTCAAGGATTCGCCGCCAAAGTCCTCCACAAACATCACGAGGCTGTTTTGGTATTTTTGCAAGTCATAAACCTGCACGATTCCTGGCTCTTTTAGCTGTTGGGTAATGCGGAATTCGGTGCGGTAGCGCACCAATTCTTGAGGTGTGGGGTAGCTTTCTTTGAGCAGTTTGAGGATAATCGGCCGGTTATCTGCTTCCCGAATTGCCCGGTAAACCAGAGAGTTGGCACTTTCGTAAAGAAGTGTCTGGGCGGCAACGCCTGCAATAGAGAGCATATTGATTTTTTTGCTAAAAATTAACGCGAAGTCAAAACGCACCAGCTTTGTGTAGAGAATAGCCCGTGAAAAGGGAAAAAATTGGGTTTGTTAACAAATGTTTAGTTTTTTGGCAAGAACCGTGTGGGTTCTTGCCTAGAAGTAGAATTATCAACAATTACGCCAGCAATCTCGACGATGGCCCCTTTGATGGAATGCCCCTCGGCGGCTTCGGTGTCGGCTGTATCGGGCGATCGCAACAACCGATAGTCACTCCTGCATTCCTGCATATAGCAGTCTTACAAATAAGCGAACGCCATCATCATTCTTTAAAGTTGAATAAGACGGAGCTTCACAATTACCGATCGCCCGCAAATCAGAAAGCAACTCAGGATGAAATTGGCAGGTAAAGGAGCGTCGGATTTTCTTAGTTTCAAAGTCTTTGTAGTTAATGCAGGTAGCCGAACATTCTGTAACGAGGGCACCATCAACTGCTGTGGAACAGAGAATTTCAATGGCATCTGGCAGTTGGATTAGCCAGGATAGAGCGCTGGCAGCAATGATGTGCCGATAGGGAACAATGGCATCATGAATACTGCGATAAGACCAGTTCGCAAATAGTATCGCTTCTTCGTTGACTTCATCTGAGTGAAACATCGAAATCGATACTTCACGCTCATATTGAATCGTTGTGTCAATCACTCCTTCATGCGCGTCAGCGGTGACATCATGGGCATGGATGAGTTCCCAAGGAATGTTTAAGGCATCACCATCTGGAGACTGATACGGCAACAATACGCGATCGCCAACTTCTGTACATTCATTGCGCGTCACCACAAAATGTTCATCATTCCAACCTCGAGCAACCACCTTTCCATCGCGCTTTTTGACTTGGAGTTTCTTGCCCATTGCTTCGATGCGCTGTGAAACCTCTTGCAACGATTTCAGAGCCATGCCTGAGCGATCGCGTTCCAAAGAAGTCAGCGAGAGAACTTCTTTGACTGCTCGCCGAATCAGCCGTATGTGACATTCAGCCGCTAATTGGTGTCCTACACAAATGAAGATGGCGGTGGCACTGGTGGGCGATCGCGAAATCAGTAATTTTTCCACTAATGCAAACATATCCTCTCGCGGACAAACCGGACTTGTCCAAGTGGAAGCATCGTAGGTTGACGGATCTCCGCCTTCCACTATCACTGCATAACCCGAAGTAATTGCCGGAATTACTATTTCTGGATCGATGATACCGCTAGACCAAACAGGTAACAATATAGAGTCTATATCGGCAACTTTTTGAGCAATATAGGCAACGTTTTTAGAAGCCCGTACCTCTTCGCCCACAGCGTTAATACCTACGTGTTCCCAAGGTTCGATAATAGTTATAGACTTGCGGTATAAATTAGGATTTTTTAACAAAAACTCTAAATCTTCCCGTGAGTTAATAACTTTTTCTAAAGGTAACGCGTGTCCCCACTCAAAAATCCCGTCCTGAGCAAATAGTTCTTTTTCATCCAATGGATCTTCAGAGGTTCGATCTGCTAAGAAACGGCCTAGCAAAATATGGGCAGATTCAAAATCAGAGCGACCTTCATGTAGGTAGCCAGGAGTTTGTCGCCAGTCAGCTATAGTCGTCTGATTTTTGTGAGACTTGATATCTTTGGTCATGAAAAATTATTTTTTCCGACGAATATATATAAACATTGTACAGCAATTTTCATACACAGCGCAAGTAAGGAGTAATAACATCCGGCGCGATCGCATCTCCTTCCTTCACCACCTAATTCTCACTTACAGTCACACTTTCTACCGTTCCTTCAGTTCCCCCCCCCAAAGTCCTCCACAAAAATCACGAGGCTGTTTTGGTATTTTTGCAAGTCATAAACTTGCACGATTCCTGGCTCTTTTAGCTCTTGGGTGATGCGGTATTCGGTGTAAGCTGTTCTACATCTAAATTGCATTTTTTGTGCGGGCGAGACGCCCAACCCACAAGAACTTTATCAAATTTTGACTGTGTAGTTTAAATGCAGAACAGCTTAGTAGCGTAGCAATTCTTGAGGTGTGGGGTAGCTTTCTTTGAGAAGTTTGAGAATAATCTGCCCTTTATCTGCTTCCCGAATCGCCCGGTAAACCAGAGAGTTGGCACTTTCATAGAGAAGTGTCTGGGCGGCAACGCCTGCAATAGAGAGCATATTGATTTTTCTGCTAAAAATTAACGCTAAGTCAAAACGCACCAGCTTTGTGTAGAGAATAGCACCTTAGACAGGAAAAAATCAGGTTTGTTAACAAATGTTTAGTTTTTCGGGTAGCAGCCTGCAAATACTTGTAGGTGCCCGGATTGCGATCGCCTAATTTGTATGCTGCCTCAACAGTCGATCGCACTTTTGCGTTGATTTTCAGCCCACATTACGCTGCTTGGGGTGTGACACAGCATAATTATGCAGAAAACTCTATTTTTAAAGTAATAAATTATCGCTTTAAAACGTTTTTTATCAGTCAATGTACGGTATAAAGCTATAAATTATAGCTTTATTGCTGGATAAAAATAAGTAAGCTGTTCGACATTTAAACCGCTAACGAGGCCTGTAGGGTGCGTCAGCTAGAACACTTACTAAGCAAGGGAAACAAGATAGGGCTGACGCACCCTACAATACTATTTTAAATGCGTAACAGCTTAAAAACCGATCGTGACATTTGAGGGTGCAGAATGTGATTTTAAGGTAAAGCAACCGCCCTGATGGTGACGAGGTTCTTCATCGCTAAGTCTGCGCCGCAGTTGACCGCACTGAGCAGCCACTACCTTAAAGTTATAATTGTCAGATACGTGCTCTGCCAGCTAAAAGCTAATGAAACTAGCCTTCTTTTCTATACATGGTGCTGCAATGCTAGCGATCGCAGCCACTATTGTCAATACAGGGGTGTTACAAGCACAACCCATTGTTCCCGCACCCGATCGCACTGGCACTACTGTCACGCCTAGCGGCGATCGCTTGAATATTACAGGCGGCCAAACTTCTAGAGATGGAGCGAATCTTTTCCACAGTTTTCAACAGTTTGGGCTGAGCGAAGGGCAGATTGCTAATTTTATCTCTAATCCCGCTATTCGCAACATTTTAGGACGGGTAGTAGGCGGCAATCCTTCTATTATTAATGGTTTAATTCAAGTAAGTGGCGGAAATTCCAACCTGTTTTTAATAAATCCTTCGGGCATGATCTTTGGCCCTAATGCTAGCTTGAATCTTCCGGCTGCTTTTACAGCTACTACTGCTACTAACATCGGTTTTGATTCGGGTTGGTTCAATGTTGCCGGAGCGAACGATTACAGTACCCTGATAGGAACTCCGAACACTTTTTACTTTAATCTCAGCCAGCCGGGAAGTATCCTCAATGCAGGTAATTTAGCTGTTTTGCCGGAACAAAGTATAAGTTTAATTGGCGGCACAGTTGTCAACACTGGTTCCCTCAATGCTCCCCAAGGTAATATTATTGTCGCTGCTGTTCCCGGTGAAAATGCTGTTCGGATTAGTCAACAAGGACATTTATTAAGTTTAGAAATAGGGGTAGTTGACGGGGGATTGTTGGCACAGAATGGGCAATTATCTCTGCCTTTGTCTCTTCCGCAATTGCTGGCGGGCGCAGGTGGAAGCTCTGCTACTGGTATCTCCGTTAATGGTGCCGGAGATGTGGTTTTGACGGGGGGTTTGAGGGTGGAAAGCGGGGATGTGGCGATCGCTAGTTCTACTGTTAATAGTCAGAATGCTACACTCTCGGCAGCACGTAATCTCACTTTGGTAGAAAGCCAGCTACTTACTGAGAACAATTTGTATCTGTTGGCAGGAGATACGGTGCGGGTGAGGGATGGAAATAACGCTTTCAGGGCGATCGCAGGCGGCAATCTTACTATACAAGGTAATCAAAATATTGATATCTTCGCGCTAAATTACCCTAACGCTGCATTCCAATCCGCAGGGGATATCACATTATTGAGCAATGGCAATGTTTCCGGTGATGCTCACTTCGCTGCGGGAGGTAATGTAAGTATTCTCACATTGTCTGGCAACGGTGGCAGTTTTGTGAGTTTGTACGACCCGATTATTCGCTCCGATGGAGATGTGAGATTTGGGGATTATACTGGAACCTCACTCAAGGTAGAAGCAAAAGGGGCGATCGCGGCGGGAGATATTAGTATCACTGGGCCAGATACTACTTTGTCAGGTTCCGCTGATCCAGATGCGGCGGTGCTTTCAGGTAGTGCAGCTTTAATTCTGCGATCGGGCGTTTCGACTCTGGCGAATGCTGCGAATGTGCCGCCGAATACGACAGCAGGGGAGACATTTTTTGTTTCGCCCGGTGTTGCTTCGGGCAATAGCATCGGAGTAGGAGCGATTTCGACAGCAGGCGGGCCTGTGATTTTGGAATCAGCAGGGGACATTGCGCTGGATGCGATCGCGACTTCTGGGGGTAATATTACTCTCAAAGCTGCCAGCGACATCGCCGTTACAGGCAGTCTTCAGTCTACTGGCGGCAGTATTGACCTCACGGCTGGCAATTTGCTCACAGTCAGCGGCATTTTTACAGATAGTAACGGTATAAATGTGAGCATTTCCAGCGCTAATGGCACAAGTGGCGGCGCGATTACTATTCGCCACGCGGGGAGCACGACTACACCTTTTATTGTCGGCGATGCGACAACGAATGGGACGACGGGAGCCATTACATCAGGTTCCGAGACAATTTCGCCACAGTTCGCGGTGCCGGTGCCACCTAGCACTTACACTCAGGGCAATATTGCGATCGTTACTTCCGCGCCATCGTCAACGCCGGAACCGACACCATCTTCAACGCCGGAACCGACACCATCTTCAACGCCGGAACCGACACCATCTCCAACACCGGAACCGACACCATCTCCAACACCGGAACCAACACCATCTCCAACACCGGAACCAACACCATCTTCAACACCGGAACCAACACCACCTCCAACGCCGGAACCGACACCATCTCCAACACCGGAACCAACACCATCTCCAACACCGGAACCAACACCACAACCAACACCATCTCCAACACCACAACCAACACCATCTCCAACACCACAACCAACAGCGGAACCCGCGCCACAACCAACACCATTTCCAACACCACAACCAACACCATCTCCAACACCACAACCAACACCATTTCCAACACCACAACCAACAGCGGAACCCGCGTCATCTCCAATATCAGAACAAACGACATTACCGGATATCTCAATTACCAATGCGCTCTCTCAATCTGGCAACCTGAATAGCATTAATAGAATTGAATCTCTTTTTAACTACAGATCCGATTGGGTAAGCGAAGTTGTCCAAACGGCATCGCCTCTAAGTATAGTTACCCTTAGCGATATCACACGACTAATCGATAGAGGCGATATCTCTGAAGCCAGTTTCTTTATCGATATCTTCTATAGCGAACAAGTGGGGTCATACGTCAACCAGGAAATCAGGCGGGACTTGCAATCTTTTACCGCCATACAGCAAAGAATTAGAGCGATCGCTAGCCAAACTGGTAAAAAACCAGCCATTATCTACACCTTAGCCCGCCCTGAACAATTAGACCTGATCATCGTCCCCCCTACGGGCCTCCCAATTCATAAAAGCATCCCCGCCGCCCGGCGCGAAACTCTGATGCAAGTCGTCGCCAATTTCAGATCGGAACTCCTTAATCCCAGAAACATCAATACTGATAGCTATTTGCCAGCATCTCAACAACTTTACCAGTGGATGATTGCTCCCTTGGAAGCTGATTTGAAAGCTCAGGGCATCGATACGCTAGTTTTTAGTATGGATGCGGGGTTGCGATCGCTCCCCTTAGCCGCTCTCCATGACGGTTCCCAATTTCTAGTAGAAAAGTACAGCATCGGACTCATTCCCAGCGTCAACTTGACCGATACTAACTATGAAAGCGTTAAAAATGCTGAAGTTTTAGCAATGGGAGCCTCGCAATTTACCAATAACCAACCCTTGCCAGCAGTGCCGGCAGAACTTAACGCTATTGCCTCCGAATGGAAAGGCGAATCTTTCCTCAACCAAACCTTTACTCTGAATAATCTTCAATCGCAGCGCAATGACAGACCCTATCGAATTATTCACCTCGCCACTCACGGAGAGTTTAAGTCTGGATCACCAAGCAATTCTTACATTCAGTTATCAGATCGCAGGCTCACACTTGATCGCGTGCGCGAACTAGGGTGGAATCAGCCACCTAAAGTTGAGCTATTGGTGTTGAGCGCTTGTAAAACTGCTGTGGGTGATGAGGGCGTTGAATTAGGCTTTGCGGGGTTAGCTGTGCAAGCAGGGGTGAAGTCAGTTTTAGCTAGCCTTTGGTACGTCAGCGATGAAGGCACTTTAGCATTAATGGCTGAATTTTACCATCACTTGAAAGTTGCGCCGATTAAAGCTGAAGCTTTGCGGCAGGCTCAAATTTCTATGATCAAAGGTCAAGTTCGCATTGAAAATGGTCGTTTAATTTTGTCAAACTTAAATAAGGAGTTAGAATTGCCGCCCGAATTAGCTAAACTAGGTAATGAAAACCTCTCCCATCCTTATTATTGGTCAGCCTTTACAATGATTGGGAGTCCTTGGTAAGGTATAAAGGTGATTGCAATTGCTTCTTGACTTGCAATCAAATAAAATTGCTTTCTCCTGGTAATGACATAGTAGTAAGTGCCTAAATAATAGCATCTGATGGCGAGGGAAGCGAAGCAATCGCAATGAGGGTAGGCATGACTCGCAATCAGATGCTAGTGAGTGCATAAATCCTATTTTAATGAAATATATAAAAAATAAAAAGTAGATAGAGTGCAAATGATACAACAAAAACTTTTTTCAATTCTAGTTTTTATTGACTCCAATGTTGAAGATTATCAAATTTTAATGAGCGGCGTTTGTTCAAAGGCTGAAGTAATTATTTTAGATGAAACGCAGGATGGCATCAAGCAAATCACCGAAAGGCTAGCAATTGAACAAAAGATAGAAGCAATACATATTATCTCTCACGGCAGTCCTGGTGCAGTACATCTCGGTACAAATACACTCAACAACAGCAACATAGAAAGTTTCGGCCCTCAACTCAAACAGTGGCGCAAAGCACTAATTCCTGGTGCCGATATTCTCCTCTACGGGTGTAACCTAGCAGCCGGAGACACAGGCCACCAATTCCTCACTCAACTCCACCAACTCACAGGCGCAAACATCGCCGCCAACCCCCACCCTACAGGCAACAGCAAACGAGGAGGCACCTGGGACATCCCCCAACTCATCCCCCCATCCCCCCAAAAGCCAAAACTAATTCTCACAGAAACCACCCTCAAAACCTACAGCGGTTTACTAGGCTTCGCCCCCCAAGTCACCTTCCCTACTGGCAGTAACCCTTTGTTCGTCAGCATTGGCGACTTCAACGGCGACGGCAGACTTGACTTAGCAACGGCGAACACCAACAGCAACACCGCCTCCATCCTGCTCAACAATACTGCCACCGGAGCTACCACCCCCACTTTCGCCCCCCAAGTTCCCTTCGCCACTGGCGATGGCCCCTTCGGCGTCAGCATCGGCGACTTCAACGGCGACGAGAAACCTGACTTAGCAACGGCGAACTACACTAGCAACAACGTCTCCATCCTGCTCAACAATACTGCCACCGGAGCTACCACCCCCACTTTCGCTCCCCAAGTTCCCTTCCCAACTGGCACTAAGTCCGCCTCCGTCAGCATCGGCGATATCAACGGCGACGGTCAACTTGACTTAGCTGTGGCGAACAGCGGCAGCGCCAACGTCTCCATCCTACTCAACACCACCGCCACCTTCGCCACCACCGCCACCTTCGCTACTGAGGCTGGCCCCTTCGGTGTCACCATCGGCGACATCAACGACGACGGCAAACCTGACTTAGCTGTGACGAACATCAACAGCAACACCGTCTCCATCCTACGCAACACTACTGCCACCGGAGCCACCACCCCCACTTTCGCCCCCCAAGTTCCCTTCCCAACTGGCGCTGCCCCCTTCGGCGTCACCATCGGCGACATCAACAACGATGGCAAACCTGACTTAGCTGTGGCGAACACCAACAGCAACACCGCCTCCATCCTGCTCAACACCACCGCCACCGGAGCCACCACCCCCACTTTCGCCCCCAAAGTTGACTTCCCAACTGGCGCTGGCCCCAGATTCCTCAGCATCGGCGACATCAACAGCGACGGAAAACCTGACTTAGCTGTGGCGAACGACTACAGCAACAACGTCTCCATCCTGCTCAATACCACTACCACCGCAGGCACCAGCCCTGATTTCGCCCCCCAAGTTCTCTTCCCAACTGGCCGTTACCCCCGCTCCGTCGGCATCGGCGACTTCAACAGCGACGGAAAACCTGACTTAGCTGTGGGGAACCCGGGCGACAACAACGCCGGCATCCTGCTCAACACCACCCCCAAAGTTACTGCTGTCACCGCTACCACCGCTGACGGCAGCTACAAAGCAGGTGCTACCATCGCCATCACCGTCACCTTCGATGCCGCTGTCAACGTCACCGGCACACCCCGACTGCAACTAGAAACAGGCACAACCGACCGCTTTGCCACTTACGCCAGCGGTAGCGGCGGTACTTTACTCACCTTCAACTATGTAGTGCAAGCTGGAGACACCTCCGGTGACTTAGAATACCTCGCCACCAACGCCCTCACCCTCAACGGCGGCACCATTAAAGAAACTGTTGGTACAGCCTTTGACGCTTTCTTAACCCTCCCCACTACCGCCTCAGTTAGCTCTCTCGGTGGTAGTAAAGCCATAGTTATTGATACCGTTGCACCCACCATCACCAGCGTCACCTCTACGACCACTGACGGCAGTTACGGCACAACTGCCAACATCAACGTTAGCGTCAACTTCAGCGAAGCCGTTACTTTAGCAGGCGGTAATATGAGTGTCGCCTTAGACACGGGCGGCACTGTTACTATTGCATTTTTTACGGGTACATCTGCTGTCGGCACTTATACTCCAACAGCCGGACAAAATAGCCTCGACCTTAATTCAAATAGTATAACTTTAGCGACTGGTGCAACCTTAAAAGATACAGTTGGAAATGATGCAACCTTAACTATTCCTGCGGGACAATCTTTAGCCGATAGCAGAGCCATAATTGTAGACACCATTGTACCGACAGTTGCCTTAAACTCAACTTCAGAAACCACAGTCAACGCAGCATTTAGCGTCACAGCAACATTCAGCGAAAATGTCGCTGGGTTTGATAATACTGATATTACTGTCGCCAATGCGAATGTCAGTAACTTTGTCACAGTTGATGCCAAAACCTACACCTTTGATGTCACACCTAGTGCTGATGGCGCTGTCACAGTTGATGTACTTGCGGCTCAAGCGAATGATACTGCCAATAATAACAATACCGCTGCCACTCAACTGGCTCGCACTGCTAATGTTACAGCACCTACTGCTAGCTTGGGAGCCGTTTCTAACATTACTAATTCGGCTGGTACAAGTCAGACATTGACAGTTACTTTCAGTGATAGCAGTGGAGTTGATGTTAGCAGTTTAGATAATTTTGATCTGGTAGTAAATTGGTCAGGTGGTGCAATTCCCGCTACATTTGTCAGCGTCGATACTAATAGTAATGGCACACCTCGCGCGGCAACTTATTCGCTGACTCCGCCTGGGGGAAGTTGGGATGATACAGATAATGGGAGTTATGCTGTTAATTTGCAAGCATCGCAAGTAAAAGATACTTTTGGCAATCAAGTTGTAGCTCGCAATTTAGGCAGTTTTACTGTTAACATTGCCACGCCGACTCCCACGATAACGCCAACACCAACGCCGACTCCCACGATAACGCCAACACCAACTCCGACGATAACGCCAACACCAACACCAACTCCTACCACAACACCAACGCCGACACCGACTCCCACGATAACGCCAACACCAACTCCGACGATAACGCCAACACCAACACCAACTCCTACCACAACACCAACGCCGACACCGACTCCCACGATAACGCCAACACCAACTCCTACCACAACACCAACACCGGCTCCCACGATAACGCCGACTCCCACGCCAACTCCAGGTACTCCCGCTGTCATTTTCCTTGAACCACTTGGCAGTACCAACGTACTTGAAAGCTTGGGCAGCGATATATACAAAGTGCGACTAAATACTCAGCCAACTGCTAATGTCACCGTCGCTATTACCCCTGAAACTCAAGTTACTATCAGCCAACGGGCCCTTACTTTTACTCCCGCCAATTGGAATGTCGCTCAAACGGTAACGGTGACTGCGGTTGACGATGCGGTTGTTGAGGGCAATCATCTCAGCCCAATTAGCCATGCCACTACCAGCACTGACACATTGTATAATAATCTCGTCGCCCCTCTCACAGTCAATATCAGCGATAACGATAACTTAGGCGATGTCACAACCTTGTTGAAAAAGTCAGTAATCGGTTTGTCAGATCAGGACGATCGCGTAATAGGATCGGCATTAAACGACATTATCCACGCACGCCCCGGCAATGACTATCTTCATGGCAAAGCAGGAGATGACTTGCTTTACGGACAAAAAGGTGATGACGGTATTAGCGGCGGCGATGGCAATGACATTATTTTTGGTGGTAAGGGGATTGATTTTATTCAGGGTGACGGCGGTACTGACTTGATTTACGCAGGTAAGGAAAACGATCGCATTTACAGCGGCGATGGCGACGATATCGTGTTTGGCGACGGGGGCAATGATTACTTATTTGGAGAAATGGGTGCCGACACTCTCACAGGCGGATTGGGTTTTGATGTGTTTGCGATCGCGATCGATACTGGTGGAACAGACTTAGCCACCGCTGATGTGATTATTGATTTTACCCTCAATGAAGACAAAATTGATTTAATTAGCCCCCTGGCTTTTAGCCAGTTAAATATTTTTCAAGGAACCGGCGCTTTGGTGAGCGATACTATAATTCAGTATCAGGTAACAGGGGAATATTTAGCTGTCTTGAAAGGAGTCACTGCCAGCAGTATAGTTCAGGCAGTAACTTTTTAGGCTTCGTATGTTGTTCCGTTTTAGCGCTTTAGCGCGACAACATACCTACCCGATTGCGATCGCCTAATTTGTATGCTGCCTCAACAGTCGATCGCACTTTTGCTGTGATTTTCAGGTATAGCAACCGCTTAATGTAAATGGTGTAGCCTGTCTTTAATTTTTGTGCGAGTCACCAATGCAGACTCACAGCGTTCCCAGTAAATTTTAGCAACGCGATCGCCCGGATTCTGACGCCAACACTCGGAAAACATTCGCGCCGCTTCAAACAACTTCCCTTCCGAGTAAAGTGCCCTAGCTTGTGCAAACAATTCCAGCGTAGCTAACTTGGCCTGTTTAATTTCTGGCGGATCTGCATCAAACACCTCATAAATTGTTACAGCTTCTGATTTTCCCTTGACTTTTACCGTATCGAGAGTGCGGATTGTGTACTGCGATGGATTTTTCAGGCGCGTATAAGTTGGCTGCGTAATTAACAGCGACACCCCATAATTTTTTGTCAAACTTTCCACACGAGAAGCTAAATTCACTGCATCGCTGATGACTGTCCCGTCCATGCGATTTGGTCCTCCCACAGTTCCCAGCATCAAAGAACCCGTATTAATCCCAATCCCAATCTGAATTGGCACACCGCCAGTGTTAGCGCAGTATTCATTGTATTCAGCGAGACGGTGCAGCATAGCAATTCCCGCTTTCACCGCATTATCCGCCTCACCGCTAAATAGCGCCATAATCGCATCGCCAATATATTTGTCGATAAACCCCTTATTTTCATTAATGACGGGTTCCATGCGAGAAAGATAGGAATTGATAAATTTGAAATTATCCTCCGGCGTCATAGTTTCCGAAAGCGTGGTGAAGTCGCGAATGTCGGAAAACAACACCGACATTTCTAACTGCACTTGGTCGCCCAATTCCACATCAATGATGCTTGATTTCTCTAAAAACTGGAGGAATTGATGGGGCACAAATCGCTCGTAAGCTTTGTTGAGTTGAGCCAGCCTGCTTTCATTTTCGCGGACTTCTGTATAAAGCTTAGAATTTTGAATCGAGATCGCCGCCTGTCCAGATAACACTTTTAATAATTCCACTCTTTCCGGCGTAAAAGCTCCGGCTGTCAGATTATTTTCTAAGTAAACAATACTGACAATTTGAGATTGGTTAATCAGCGGCACGCATAAAATTGATTTGGGCTGATGCTTTCGGATGTGGGCGTCGTTGGTAAATTTTCCCGATCGCGCAGCATCATCTAGTACCACACTTTCTTGAGTGCGGGACACATAATTGACAATCGCAGAGGAAAGTTCTTGACAATTCTCAACGGGGAGTGACTGCAAAACAGTGACTTGTTCGTCATCGATTGTCCCTTCAGCTTCAATTAACAGCTTTTCCTGGCTTGCCAAAATTAGATATCCTCTTTGCGCCCCTGCATTTTCCATCAAAATTTTCATCAAGCTAGACAGTAGTTTATCCAGCAATATTTCGCCGGAAATCGCCTGAGAAGCCTTCATGACTGCGGTGATATCTAGGTGATTACCAGAACCGGTGGTTGTCATTGCTACAGTAGTTTGATTGTTGTTTCTTCCCGGTTGAGTTACAATCAATAATTGAGGATATCGCGTTTCTAAATCCGTTACCTTAGCAGTGGCTCCCCATTCAACATAACAATAATACGCCTCAAAGATGTAGGCTTGAGCAACTTTTGTTTTGCCCCATTCCCCGTAGAATTTTGCTGCTAGTTCGTTGGCCAGGGCTTCGTCATTAACATATTTGTTTTCTTTGGCTCCAGAAATGGCGCGATCGTACATTTCAATCGCCTCGGCTTTATTGCCGGACACCCGTTGCCGTTCTGCCTCAACTAAGTGCCATTTATGCAGATAATTCATCGGAGCGTTTTGCGCCCACTGTTTGAGCGTGGTTTGATGAGTTTCCACCTGGATAAGAATTTCAGCTTGTTCTATTTCTGACTGTGTGGGGAAAAGTGCCAAGTTTGTCAGGGCTGCATAAAAATGAAAAATTGGAACAAAAGCCGATCCAGATACTCCCATCAAATACTGTTTGACTTGGCTAATGTGGTCTAGGGCAGCGGTATAATTGCCATAGCAGTAAGCAAGCAGCAGTTTGTAGATGCAGGCACAAGCGATCGCCGTAAATTCATTATCCTGATAGTGCTTGGGAATCATCACCGTTTCATCGTAGGCAGAGCCTATTAACAAATCCGGCCGAATCTGGGTTTCCCTCAAGTTTTGCACCGTCTGCTGAATCATATCCAAATAAATCCGCGCAGAATATTGTTTCAACTGCGCCATTACCGCCCTGTAATTGGCTATTTCTGGTTCCCAAGTGTCTAGTTCTACACCAGCGAATAAATGAGTATAAAAACAAATATATATGTTGTACTGGACAGTGAAAAGTTCTGTGAGATAATTAAGTAGGGACCTTCAACTCTCTAGTTCGTTTGTGTATGGCTTGAAGC
>NZ_JAUBWA010000036.1:0-5630 GCF_036702825.1 Microcoleus sp. A003_D6
TTCGGGGCGGGCTAGAAGCCCACCCCACAAGAGTTTGATTGTTTTTTGACAGCCAATTTAAATGCAGAACAGCTTATACCATTTTGGATTTTCTATTTGCGATTAAAGAATTGGGAATGAGTGATGAAGCTCGCGGTTTTGAATTCGCTTACAGTTGCATTATTTTTGGGAAATGGTGTTAAATAGTTTCTAATTCACTCGTCGCCAAAAGCTTGGGGAGTCGCGAAGCAATCTCAAAAATCCCAACTATTTTTGGTGGCGGAGCTTCTGCCACTCCTGATATTTTCTAGTTTCTGCTAGGGCTGGATTGATGCCAAACCAGCGACCTTCTAGATCGCGGTATTCAAAGACAAACATACTTCGCAACAAGATTTGAGACTCTTCTTCGCCGGTTACACTTTGTCGGTTGACGACTTGAAACAGCAGTTCCCATTCCGTGTCATTAATGGCTCCTAAAAGGTCATCGCGGTATTCTTGAATGACGCTTTCGAGACATTCGCTAGAGAACGGCGGGTCTTCGTGCTGCAAACAGCTATACAAAAGCATCAGTAGATTGCGAACGTGACCGCCGCTAATCCGGCAGAGCCTGTCTAAAGTTTCGGGAGAGTCAAACACTTTGGAAATCAAATCGATGCGTTGAAGGGGAGCAACTGTGGGGAAAGCTCTAGCCAATACTAACTGCCGCAGCAGGGCCATTCCTTCGGAGTGGTCGTCGCCCGATCGCATTTGCACCGGTACCATCGGCATCACCTTGGGTTTGACTCCAAATCGACTGGCGAGGCGGCCGAAGTCGTTGGAAAAAATCAAAGTCAGGGGAATCGTGTAGACGACGTGACAATTGAGTTTTTTCAACTGTTCGCCGCGGTCTAAAAACAGGTATTCTGGCTGGGTGCGCCCGCTGGGTTTGAGGGAAGCGTCGAGGCGATCGAGGTTGTCAACGATGACGGCGAGCCCTTTTTTGCCTTGCTGCTTGAGTTCGGCGTTAGCTTTGTTGAGGAGTTCTTCGTTGATCGACTGCAAGATGCTGTTGGTGCGGGGTTCGAGATATTGCCGCAGTTGCGATCGCAGTTTGGGAGAGTCTTTAGTTTTAGCAGTAACTTTAGCAATCCCTACAGATAACTCGGCTTCCGCTGACAAATCTATGGGAGTCTGCAAAAATTCTGCCACTTCTGCAAACAGATTTGTAAAATAGCTCGGTCTGAGTTTGATTTTGGCCGCTTCCATAGTTTCGCTGACTTGGCGCGCAATGCTCAGCAAAATATCGCTGATGTCTACATCCCCCATGTCTAAGTCTTGGGAAGACTCGAAGTAGACGACGCAAAAACCCTCTTGCTCTAACTCAGCTTTGAGTCGAAACAATTCCGTAGATTTGCCGCAGCCGATATGTCCTGTAAATAGCTGACAGGTTGGCTCGTCGGGGGAAATGCGGGTAATTGTTCGCTGTAAAGATTCAATGATTTTGCCGCCGCGCACGGAACCAAAATCTATGTAGTATTGATAATCTCCTGGGTCTCCAGCGACAAGGGTCTTGCTCGGGTTGCAGGCTTTATAGAATCTGTCTAATTCGAGTGCGATCACAATTCAAGCCGACTAAAAGTTAAAAAGTTAATCGAAAGTCTAAACTTTCTTTGGTTGAGTTTAGTTTGATGTGTCACTTTTTGCCTGTGGGGTAATGCCCTAAATACCCAAAGAACCTTTATCTGCGAATGGGCCTGACGGCGCTGGAATTGGGAATTTTTAATTAAGAATTTTTAATTACCTAGCTGGATCGGTGATTTTACTGATATTGGCACTCCTTATGGGTAAACTTGCGGGGATCTGGTTAAATGGTAGGGGGAACGGGGCTGCTAGAGAGAGAAATTAAACAGTTTTGAATTTTTGCTAATCCTTAATTACTAAATTGTCAAGAGGTAGATGGCTAGTTTTGGAGCGGTTTCTCAAACAGAGTTAGGGCGAAGGCGCCAAGAGTTGCGGCGGCGCAGGCGCGCTCGATTGGCGGCTGTTGTCTGGCAAATGCTGGCAGCGAGCGCAATGGCAGGGGGTTTGCTGTGGTGGATTGCTCAGCCGGCTTGGTTGATTGCCCGATCGGAACAAGTGAAGGTGGAGGGCAATCAGTGGCTGTCGGACAAGGCGGTGCGGTCTTTGGTGCCGCTGTCTTACCCGCAGTCGCTGTGGGGGATTCAACCGCAGGCGCTGGCCGAAAAGCTGGAGTCCACGGGGCCGATCGCTAAAGCTAAGGTGACTCGCAACTTGTTTCCGCCGAGTTTGACTGTAGAAGTGGCAGAACGGCTGCCGGTGGCGGTGGCGCAGCCGACTGCGTTGTTGAAATCTAGTGACAAGGAAAAGGTGGGGTGGCTGGACGCTCGCGGAGGTTGGATGCCGTCGGAGAGCTATACTGCTGCTGTGCGATCGCACAATAGTTCGATCGGGCCCGGCAGCGATCGGGGAACGCAGTCTCAGCATTCTTTGCCAACTTTAAAAGTCATCGGGCCTTTGGAACAGTATCGCGCCTCTTGGCCGAAGTTTTACCAAGGACTCAGCGGCTTGACGGTGAAAGTGTTTGAGATTAATTGGCAAAACCCGAACAACTTGATCTTGAAAACAGAGATCGGTACCGTACACTTAGGGCCGTACAGTTCCAGGACTGCGGAGCAACTTAAGGTTTTAGACCGAATGCGACAATTGCCAAAACAGCTAGATTCAAGCAAAATAGCCTACATTGACTTGAAAAATCCTGCTTCGCCGATCGTCCATTTGCCAGAACTCCCGCCTAGTTTGGAGAGTTCAACTCCCGCACCAACTCCGACCCCGAATTGAGCCTGTGTATTGGTTAAGGTAGAAGGTATCGTCGATCGCCGAGCAGAATTTTCACCTCTAGGCATCAATACGCAAGACTGGAAATCAAGACTGTTTTTTGATACCGATCCGCATCGAAAAAAAAAACATAATTTTTCGCTAGATCCGATGCGTTAGGTGCTATGATTCATTTTTTTCATTTTGCCTTGCGTAGAAATGCCTTCTGCACAAGCACCTAGATGGGGTATGCAAGCTATGGGCGAGCAACATCGGCCAAATTCGAGATTGCTAACATTGAGCCTCGACCAGTGTTAGTTTTTCGCGCAACATAGCCTATAGTGATTGTGAATTGGCGTTTAGTTAACAAGCTGTAATCTAATATCCCCGACTCTAATGAATCTTAATAATAGTCAGGGGTCTGACCAAAACAGTCCCCCTTCGGAAGTGAAAAATTTTCCGGTGGCCCTCGATTCCGCCAATCCGTTTAGACGCAAGTCTGATTATGTAAATGTAGACAGTATTGATATCGATCCTATGGTCAATCCCAAAGACATAATGCCCAGCAGTGCCGCGAGAATCAAAGTAATTGGCGTCGGCGGTGGTGGGGGCAACGCCGTAAACCGGATGATTGCTAGCGAAGTTTCTGGTGTCGAGTTTTGGTGCGTGAATACAGATTCCCAAGCTCTGGTTCTCTCAAATGCTCCGAAACGCTTGCAAGTCGGACAGAAGTTGACGCGCGGTTTGGGTGCGGGGGGCAATCCGGCGATCGGCCAAAAGGCTGCGGAGGAATCTCGCGACGAAGTTGCTAATGCTCTGAATCACGCGGATTTGGTGTTTATCACGGCAGGCATGGGCGGCGGTACGGGCACGGGCGCGGCTCCGATCGTGGCTGAGGTGGCTAAGGAAATGGGCGCCTTGACTGTGGGCATAGTGACGCGGCCTTTTACGTTTGAGGGACGGCGGCGCACCAGCCAAGCTGAGGAAGGGATTGCGGCTTTGCAAACTCGGGTGGATACGCTGATCGTAATTCCTAACGACAAGCTGCTGTCTGTGATTTCGGAACAAATGCCGGTGCAAGAGGCTTTCCGAGTTGCTGACGATATCCTGCGCCAAGGGGTTCAGGGTATTTCTGACATTATTACTATTCCCGGTTTAGTGAATGTTGACTTTGCTGACGTGCGGGCAGTAATGGCGGATGCGGGTTCGGCTTTGATGGGCATCGGCGTGGGTTCTGGCAAGTCGCGGGCTAGGGAGGCTGCGATGCAGGCTATTTCTTCGCCTCTGCTGGAAGCTTCGTCTATTGAGGGCGCTAGAGGTGTGGTGTTTAACATCACTGGCGGTACTGACATGACGCTGCACGAGGTGAATGCGGCGGCTGAGACGATTTACGAGGTTGTCGATCCGAATGCCAATATTATTTTTGGAGCGGTGATTGACGAGCGGCTTCAGGGCGAAATTAAGATTACTGTGATCGCTACTGGTTTTTCGGGAGAAGTTCCGTCGTCTCCTGCCCCGGGGCGGACGCAAAATGTTAATGCTCCTTGGCGGGCTGCAACTGTCCCGACGACTCCTGCTCAACAGGTGGCAGATCCGAAAGCGAAACCGCCGCAGGATTTGGGATTGGATATTCCTGAGTTTTTGCGCAACCGTCGCCCACCGAGGTAATTTTAGATTTTGGATTTTGGATTGGGGATTTTGGATTTTGGATTTTAGATTGGGGATTTGGCATTGAATCTCCAATCTCCCATCTAAAAAATCGAAAATATCGAGCATCTAAAATCTAAACAATCGAAAATCTAAAATCGAAAATCTAAAATCTCTAGGGTTTGACCTGGTTCGGGTTCGAGGAGTTCGGTGGATAGTCCCGATTTTGCTAGTAAATCGCGAAATTCGGGGATGCTGCCGACCGATCGCACTAACATTGGTAAAATGCCTGTGGCTCGGATGTCTCCCGCCGCTGTAGGCAGAAAAAACCGAGGTTTCAGTGTTTGAACCAGCTTCAGAGCTTCTTTTGGGCCGATGATGACTTGTCCGAGGAAGGGGAAGATTTGACCGATGACTGGGGCGATCGCTACGTCTACTGTGTCTATTTTCTGTTTGACTTTTTCTAAGGGCGGTAAGTGCGGTTCGTAATAAAGTGTCTCGCCGCTGCTTAAATCTTTGAGCAAATAGCCGTTTTCTTCCTGTCCGGGCTGGACTTCGGCTCCGGGTACGGCGATTATTTGTAATAATTCTTTAAATTTAAACTCTTGCCAATTTGCTAAAGATGTGATATTGGTGTAGCCTAAACTGCTGAGGACTTTGGCGGCGGTGGGTGAGGCGATCGCGGGAATTGTGCGATCGAGCTTTTCGAGAGTCGGTCTGTGACAGTGGTCGTCTAATCCTTGGGAAATTAGGATGAGGTCGATCGGCGGTAAGGTGCTGGGAGTGAAGGCGACGGGGGTGTTGTGGTAGGCGGTGAACAACCAGGGTTGACCGTAAAATACGAGGGGATCGATTAGCCACGGATCGACGAGGATGGTTTGGCCTGCGATGTGGAAGATCCAAGAGTTGAGGTCGATTCGGGTGAGTTTCACGGTTGTTTGCAATAATTCTTTACATTTGGTTTAATCATAGCTAATTTTGTTTGGGAATTTTAACCGCAGATGAGGGCGGATGAGCGCTGATGAACGCGGATATGATGGGGTTTGTCTGGTTAAAGTTGGGGTTGCTCTGCGGTTGAAATAAGATATTGCAATAATTCTTTACTTTTGTTTTAATCATAGCTAATTTGATTGGGGAATTTTAACCGCAGATGAGGGCGGATGAGCGCTGATGAACGCGGATATGATGGG
>NZ_JAUBWA010000036.1:5730-54693 GCF_036702825.1 Microcoleus sp. A003_D6
AATCATAGCTAATTTGATTGGGGAATTTTAACCGCAGATGAGGGCGGATGAGCGCTGATGAACGCGGATATGATGGGATTTATCTGCGTTTGTTTGCGTTTATCTGCGGTTGCAAAAAAGATGATTAAATCTAAGATTCCTGTGGCTTTGACTGTGGCTGGTTCCGATAGTGGCGGCGGGGCCGGGATTCAGGCGGATTTGCGGACTTTTGCGTTTCACTGCGTGCACGGTACGAGTGCTTTGACTTGCGTGACGGCTCAAAATACTTTGGGGGTGATGCGAGTTGATGCTTTGTCTGCGGAGGCTGTGGCGGCTCAAATTGAGGCGGTGGTTGGGGATATTGGGGTGGATGCTGTGAAGACTGGGATGCTGTTGAACCGGGAAATTATGGCGGCGGTGGCTTCACAGGTTGAGGCTTTGGGAATAGGGAATTTGGTTGTCGATCCGGTGATGGTTTCACGATCGGGCGATCGATTGATTGATGATGGGGCGATCGCATTTTTGCAGGATGTTTTGATTCCAATGGCTGCTGTCGTGACTCCGAATCGGTTTGAGGCGACTATTTTGAGCGGTTTGGAGATTGATGCTGTGGATGATATGCGGGTGGCGGCGGAGAGAATTCACAGTTTAGGGGCGAAGGCGGTTTTGGTGAAGGGCGGCGGGATGGCGGGAGATTTGCGGGGAATTGATGTTTGGTTTGACGGTACGCGGTTGGATGTGTTGAAGACTGAAAATGTTGATACTCCCAATACTCACGGGACTGGTTGTACTTTGAGTGCTGCGATCGCCGCTAATTTAGCATTAGGTAAAGATTTATTTACAGCGGTGACCTTGGCTAAGGAATATGTGACTAATGCTCTCAAATATGCTTTGGATATTGGGGAAGGTCAAGGGCCAGTAGGTCATTTTTTCCCGCTTTTAATGAAGTAAATTGTGAACTCATCCCTTCTTTTCCCTTCTTCCTTCGCGTCCTTTGCGTCTTCGCGGTTCGTTTAATTTCTTAATTTCTCAGGCGATAAAGCGATCGCCACCAAGTCTTCAATTTTCTTAATATTCGGATCGCCGGCCAAATAACCAATCCCTCGGTGCAAGTGCAGGCGAAATTGTTTGGCTAGAGTTTCTTTTTCTGTGCCTAAATTGTCTTGATAACACCGCTGTTTGAGGGCCATTATCAAGATATCAGCCATGTCGCCGCCGAAGACATCCCAGCTTAATTCGACGTTGCTGTCGCTGGGAATTGGTACTGGGGATGGGATGCTGGGTTCGGCGAGCGATCGGCAAAATCCCCACCTGCACAGCACGTTCCAGCGATCGATTTTAGTCGATCTTTTGAGTTTTGACAGTTGGTCTTTGGCTGTTTGGGATAAAAGGATGCGATCGACTGGTGGTTCCATAGGTTGATGATTTGTTACCGCAGATGAGGGCAGATTAACACGGATTAACGCAGATGATAGCATGAGATTGTATCTGCGGTTTAGAAGTTATTGACTATTCGTTTAATTTCTACTTTAGGGTTGCCGAAATTGATGAGCAAGCAGACGGTTAGTTTTGTAGCTTTTATAGCATTGAGACACTGTGCCATTTCTCTTTCACCGATTGATTTAATAGCTTTTAGTTCTACAAGCACGGCTCTTTCCACCAACACATCTGGGATGAATTTGCCAACGATTATATCTTCATAATGGACATAAATTGTAAACTGAGGTTCAACCAACATTCCTGTTTTCCGAAGTTCATAAACCAAAGAATTCTGATAAACTTGCTCCAAAAATCCACAACCTAAAGTATTTCCTACCTTAAAAGCACAACCAATAATTTTTTCCGTAATCTCATTAAGTTCCAATCTGCGTTCATCCGTGTTCATCTGCCCTCATCTGCGGTTCAAAAAATCCCACATCCAAAACTCTACCAAAAATCACCTTCTGCTACAATATAAAATCCAATCTGCGTTCATCAGCGCTCATCTGCCATCATCTGCGGTTCATTAACAAATTTTTACACGGCGCGGGCTTGATTAAATCTGCTGTTTTTGGTATTGTATTTCTAGTAGGATTTATCCTTAATAATGGGATGGTGGCAAAAATAAAATTTTCGCCACCATCCCATTATCCTATATACTACCGCAACTGCCCAGCAAAGTCAAGGGGGTTGCGGCTATTTTTTAGCCTGAATTTTTATTCCCAAAAATAGCCCGGTTCGACGGTGGTTTGGTGTTTGGCGGAGTCGTATTTGAGGAGGTAGCTGTGGGCGATCGCCTCTAATTCTTGGAGTTTTTCGTATTCTACTTTGCTAATTTCCGTGTCTGTAGAAAGCAGGATGACTTGGTGGCTGGCCGAGGGGAAATAGCGTTCGACTAGGTTGTTTCTGTGGGAGGAGTCGAGGCGGCCGAGGGGAGTGTCGATCGCGACTGGTAACTGTCTCCCAGAGACTCGGGCCAATCCCCACAAAAAGGCGATCGCCAGCAATTGTTTTTCCCCGGCTGAAAGTCGGTGTTTGGGTACTGGTTTGCCTTCTGGATCGTAAATGGAGAGGCTAAATGTTTGAGTGTCGATCGCAACTCTGTGCACGAGGTCGGTTTTGTGCAACAGGTAGCGGAAACAGTCGGTAATTTCTATTTCGAGTTTGTTGAGTTTTTTGAGGGTGAGTTTTTCTTTAAAGAGTTTCAGGGTGGCTTGGGCTTTGGCGATGGAGGCGATGACGTGTTGGCTGTTTCTGATGGTGATGAATTCGCTGCTGTAGCTTTCTAGTTCTTTTTGGTTTTTGCCTAACTCTCTCTCTAATTCATCGACGCGGCGGTTTGCTGATTCCAAGGCTGCGGCTGCGATAGCGACTGCTTTTTGGGCTTTCCTAACTTCTTCTTCTAGTTTTTCGTAGGCTTCGGGGGAAGCGGCGGCTGCGAGTTGTCTATCTGTAAAGTCGATTTCTGCTTCGATGCTTTTGATTTCTTCTATTTGGTCGTTGGCTAGAATTTGCTGGGCTTTGATTTGGTAGCTAAGGAGGTTTTCGAGTTGCTGGATGCTGTTGTTGTCGGCGTTCATCCAGGGCGGAGTGTCTGTTCCCGCTTGCTGTTCGAGTTCTTGGTTTTCTTGGCGGATGAAGTCTTGAATCTTATCTAGCTGTTGGGGATTTAACGAGATTTCCGCGATGTAGTTGAGAAGGCGATCGCTTCTTTGTTTGATAACATTTTGGGCAATCTTTGCTTGCTGCTGGCTGGCTTCTGTTTCTGCTTGAATTTTGGCTTCACTTAGTAAGGGCGAAATTAGGGCTAGTGGGAGCGTATTTGAGGCTAATTCCATCATGGATTGACGGGTTTTTTCTGCCTGATTTCTGTAGTCGTTTAGCTGTCTGTCTAGCTGACTGCGATCGGCTGCAATTTTCCCGCCTTCAGAAATAAATTTGTCTGATGCTTGTTGCTGATTTTTTTGAGATTTATCTAATTCGTTTTTAAAGCTGGCTTGTTCTTGCTTAGCTGAGTCTATTTCATCAGTAATTTTCTTAAAAGTTTGTTCTATTTTCTCTAAAGCAGCCAAGTCTTTTTTGCCAGCAATTTCTTTCCGCTTGCGGCCGGCTAATATTTCTAAATCGACGGCGAGGCGTTCTGCTAATTCTAAACCTAAAAGAGATTTAATCGCCCCGACGACAAACTCCGGCGGTGTTTCGAGTTCGGCGAGTTCTTTTACTTGTTCGCCGTCAAACAGAAATAGGTTGGATATTCCGACGGGCAAAAGGGTTTCGATGTATTCGTCCCAGGTGTTGGTAATTGCTTTGTCCGACCACCAATCGCTGACAATTTCGCTGTATATGAGAATGCTTAAGTTATCTTTGATATCTAATTTTTTCCAGTATCTAACTATTTTGAATTGAGCTAATTTGTCATCTTGAACTTGTTCAAATGTTAGTTCTACGCGGGTATCTTCTAATGGGGGAGTGTGGCGGTTGACGCATTGATTGAGAAAGTCGCTGTAGCTTAAATTGCCTCTGGTGGAACATTGGGCGCGGCCACCGTAGAGGGCGAGGCGAATGGCGTCCATGAGGGTGGTTTTGCCGCCGCCATTCATGCCGCCAAATAGGATAACTGGGCAGGGATTTCCGTCTTTTTCGGGGCGGAGATTGATGGTTTGGGTGCCTGCATAGGGGCCGAAGTTTTTGAGGACGAGTTCGAGGAATTGCATTGTAGATGTATATGTTGTTGGTTGGTGGGGGGGGCGGTTCGGCAGCGGATTTGGTAGCGGATTTAACGGATGGGTGGTTGGTGGGGGGGGCGGTTCGGCAGCGGATTTTGTAACGGATTTAACGGATGGGTGGTTGGTGGGGGGCGGTTCGGCAGCGGATTTTGTAACGGATTTAACGGATGGGTTGTTGGTTGGTGGGAAAATATTAGGAAGGAATTAGATTTGATAATTAATTAGTGACTAATCATCCGTTACATCCCTTATAAAATACGTTGCTAATCATCCGTTACATCCGTTACAAAATCCGTTGCTAATATTTCCCCCCCTTGCTACCAATCAATTACATCTGTTGAATCTTCCTCATGGTTTTGGGGCGGAATGCTGGGAGGTAAGGGGAGTTCGGCATCTGTTTCTTCATACGATCGTGAACTTCCCCTCATCCAGCCTCTGCCACTTGTTCTGGGCCGCCACAAGTATGGTTGAATGTGTTTCTGCCAACCTTGTACAGATTTTGGTGGGAGGATGCGGTGATATTCTAGTTTGCTGCGTCCAAAGTTTATAAATAAACCTACTTGTGCTCCTGTCGCTGCTAGGTAAGCTATTATTTGAGCTTTATCTTTATCGGTCATTGGATAATTTACGGCTTTATCCTCTACTACAATACCTTGATTCACCCAATGGTCTAGATAGAGGATTCCCATCCAAACTTGACCGTCGTAAATTTGTTTGGGATATTCCATTTCTGTGGTAATTCCAGATTCTATCATTTCTGCATCAAAGGCTCTTTGGTAATGTTTTTCTCTTAAACCTTTTTGCGTCCTCCGGTGTACTCTCATTGCACAGCCGATGATGATGTATGTCATATCCTGATGGGGAATATTAGGATCTATCATGGTCGTAAAAATTTGGTAATTTAAACGATGAGGGTTTGGTAATGCTGCGGTTAGTTGACAACCATTATATGCGATCGCGCGGAGTGGCTGTCAACAAGTTTGGGGTTTAACCGCAGGCGGTTGCGTGCTAATCTTTGCTATTTTCGTCTCCTACATCTGGAGTAGAATATTTGATATCCGCCCAAGATAGCTGCTTCCCTTGATTGCTATTGCTTTCGAGTTCTTCTTTAAGTTTGGCAATATCAACGGTATCGTTTTTTGCGGAACTGTTGGTTTGGGCGATCGCATCTTTGAATTGCTGAATGTTTTCCGTCGGATTGGCTTTAATATCTTCCACCGCTTTTTTTAAATTGCGTTGATAGTGGGCGTTGCCAATCGCTTCATCCCTCGATCGCGAACTGGTTTCAAAGCATTTGTCCAAATCCGCGTAAATGCCTGTACGACGGGGTTTCGTGTAGTATTGGCGTTCTGTGTCGAGGAGTTTGGCCATCAATTCGAGGTGCATTTTGTCCTCGCTGCAAATTTCTTCGATCGCAGTCCATTCATCGCTACCGAGGAGTTTTCTTTCGGCGGCGGGACGGGAATCTTCAAAAGGTTCGCCCGTGACTTCTTCGTAAATCCGGGGCAAAGAGTCGTCGAATTCGTGTTTGTCTTCCAGCCAAATGCGGCGGATTTCGCTAAGTTCTTCCGGGGTAATTAAGGTGATGTCGCGCATTTCTAGGGGTGCGGTTTTGCGGATTTGGGTTTGTGCTTCCAAGACTCGTCTCAGCCAGTGTTCTCGCCAAAATTTGGTGTAGGGCCCTGGGATGGGTTCGACGGAGGTTGTGTCGTCGCCCATGTTGCGTTCAAACAGTTCTACTCTACCGTAAATGCGGCGGAAGTCTCTTTTTGGGCGATCGTTTTTAATGTCTAATTCGTTGCGAATATCGAGGAGAGGCTGCATCCATTCTTTTTCCTCATCGTTTTGAATCATTGCCTCCATTGATTTGTCTTGGCTTACCATTGTGCAAACCCAGCAGCCAAAGCGAGAACTGCCGCAGCTAGGGGTAGAAGTATCGACAACTAAAGGACATTCATTATCTGCCGTTGCACCTCGATACATGGTAAATAAATCTTTGTTGCTATTGTCCCAAGGATTAGGCCACTGATTCAGATAAATCCAGACTTCATCAGTTCGCCAATCTTCAATCGGACTATAAATTAGGGAATTAGGGAGACTAGGACTCTGATAAAGCAGAGATTTAATGGAACTAGAATTATCATTTAGACGGTCACTCATTCGACCTATTTCATGTTTCTCCATTGAAACAGCGCGTTTAATGCTTTCAGCTTTGCGAGTACCCAATATAAGAATTACTTCTCCATTGATTCTCACCATATCACGAACAAACCGATTAGAAGGAAGGATTTTCAGGCGTTCAGTACACCAGCGAAATCCATGTCTCGGTGCTGGGTAGCCTTTTCCCATCAAGTTTACCCAGAAAGTATCTTTGACATCGGGATAAAGCATATAAGGTTCTATTGGGAGCTGCTGCTCTATAGCAGCAGACTTCATCTGTTTTAATGACTGACGTACCCAAGTAGAAACAATCGGGTTTTCTACCAGTGTATCTGTTGTGATTACATATATTTTTTTCGTTCTTTTTTCGGGTGGTAATTCTGCTATTGCATACCAGATAAGCTGCACTACAGTAGTGCTATCTTTTCCTCCTGAATATCCTACCACCCAGGGAATATCATCTAAACAATATAAATCTCTAATTTCTTGACTTAATTTTTTTATTTCTTCCACTAAGTCCCTAACGGTACGGGGTGGAAAAAGTGGTAGCATTGTTTCTGTCATGTCTTCAACCTCAGTTAAGTAATTAAGCTCTAAATACATTCAGCCGATGCCACTCTAGGGATTCAAGTCTTGGTAGATATTGGTCTGAAGTTGGCAGGAGAATAGTTTCACTATGAAAATCTTTCATAGTTCTGGCATTGGGGGATTCCTCTTCTAAGTCATTAGCGACGATAATTCTGTAATTGTCATCTATAGCAAACCAACCCTGGTCAAAAGCCCAATGATGATTTTTACACAAAGATATCCCATTATTAATTTGATTGTCATAAAACTTTGAAAATGGCTTAATATGTGAGCCATCTACAATATTTTGAGTTATGTTCCTGATGACTTTTAATCGACAAAATGCACATTTGTAATCATATGTATGTACTACTGCCTTCCTGAAGACAGCATTTCTAACAGCCGACCTTGTTAAATAGAACCTCGGTTCTGTATCAATATTCCCTGCTGTCTCTGATATTTCAGTTTCTGTCTGAGCAACATTTTCAAAGTCTTGATTAACTTGCAAAATATCTCCGAGATCATCCCTATTTGATGAAAACCATACAGCTACCAGTGTATCTATTAATTCCGAACGAGAGTTTTGGTCTTGGAGTAAATTGAATAATTCACGATCCCAACTCGCGTATTCTACAGCTTCTCTTAGCTTGTTAGTCGTTTTAGGTTTTGAACCATTAAATCCAGACTTAAGCGTGTTATGCCAGAATCCATCGCTTTCCAAATGCCAAAATGGATAGTGCAAACCACGGAGGTGAGAGTCAGAACCTAAGACATCCCAATACTTGTTAAATGTTTTAATCAAATCATCTGAAACATAAATTCGATTATCCCTAATTATTCCTTGAGAAATTAGGTCGATGATTGATAATAGTAATATGGGTTTATGATTAGCTTTACCACGTTGGCGTGTATTACTTACATTAAGAGCGGCAAAACGTTGTCGATAGTACGCTAGATTCTTATTTTCGGACACTTCTCCTGTAGTCATTTTCTCCTCCAGCTATGATTAAATACAATCAGACCTAAAATTTTACACTATTTGGAACAGACGGTTAAGCACCGGATTGCAAAACCATAACGAAGAAACCAGACAATTTAAGCAGTATCAGCAGACTAAAAAGTAATTTTCTAGCCTAAACTGGTGATAATTATATCACTGTCCGCGTGCATCTGCGCTTCCAAAATCCATCCCATCCCCCGAATCAAATATGTCCTACAGCGACTTCAAAACGATCGACCAAGCCGTCTCAACCCTGGATCTAACCGTTGAAGACATTCCCCACTTATTCAGCCAAATCACCCCGATCGCACCTTCAGAACGCCTCAAGCAAACCCTAGACGAAACCTTAGACCTAGCATCCAGTATCAGCACCGAAAAAGCTCGATCGGAATTAATCATCACTCCCATTCTACTCGAAATACGGCGCACTTTCAACAACAAAATTGGCTACTTTTCCGGCAACACATTTAACGTAGAAGAGAGCAAAGGATTAACCGGGGCGTGTGACTTTCTCCTCAGTGCGTCCAGCAATCAATCATTAGTTACAGCCCCAGTCTTGACATTAGTGGAAGCCAAAGACAACGATATTAGAATAGGATTGGGACAGTGTGCGGCTCAGATGGCAGCAGCTCAAATATTTAATGCCCGGAAAGGGCAAGAACAATCTGCAATTTATGGAGCAGTTTCAACGGGTACAAACTGGAAATTCTTAATTCTAGAAAATCAGTTGTTAAAAATTGATTTGACTGAATATTTTATTACTCAGCTAGACCAAATCTTGGGCATTCTTGCAGAACCGTTTCGACGCTATTTTAATTAAAGTCACAGATTTTAGCGTGTCACGGGCGTCGCGCCTGTGGTACACCTGCGGTTTCCAAGCCCAACCGCTTTTTCAAATAATCAGTCATCCAACTAACACTCGCCCTCGACTTAGAAATCCCCCCTTTCAACAAAATCCCACCCTCCCAATCAGGATTAGAAATCGACCAATCAACCTGCCGCAAAAAGCTCAAACGTTCCTCCCAACTCTCAGGAAAAACCGACAGCAAAGCAGCCCCAACTTCCCCCAAACTCTCCAACACAACACTGTGACAGTGCACGCAATCCCGGCGCATTTCCCCCGCCGCAACTTGTTTGTGCAGAACTAATTGCCAATCGGGAATAAAACTGCTAACCGCATTCCAATAATTAACCGCCTGTTGTATTTGCTGAGTAAGTTCTTCCTCTTTTTCCTGTTTTGTGGCGCGGTAACGAGAGGGTTTCGCGTGTTTGTTGCTGTGGATGTTGGACAGGAAAGCTATCATAGCGCGATCGATCGCACTCAGCGCAAACAATTTGTGCGATCGCCCGTTCAAACTCCCCCTCTCCATCTCAGTCAAACACCGGAAAACCTCAACCTGCTTAACAACCGCCTTCACCACAAAAGCGCGATCGTCCCGGTGGTTGTAAAGTAGACTTAGCGACGCCTCCAAAGGAACTTGAAAACCGTTCAAATCAGCAAACATCTGCTGCGATTTTTCCAACCCAACATCGAGAAACAAAATCAGCGCCACCGTCTCATATCCCAACTGCGGATTTTCCCTCAAAGCCATCTCAAAAGCCGCCTGCCGATGCTGTCCGTCATTAATAGTAAACTTAGCATCCATCGGCACTCGCAAGCGACCGATTTTCCTTTCCTCCGCCTCATTTCCCACAGCTTCAAAAGTAATATCCGCATCAATCGAAGCAGCAATAGCCCCACAAGTATAATTTGTAGGATTCTTGACAAAATAATCAGCAATTTCGGGAATCCTAGCTTTGTTAAGTGCGCGTTTCGCCCGCATAGACGGCGGCAAATCTTCAGATTCAAAAGGAAACAATTTCGGCAAAAAACGCACCGGACACATCGACACGTAATATTCGCGGCCCGCTTGAATTCCCCGAATTACCGGCAAAATGTATTCAAAGGAAGGAGTAGACATATTTTTTTGTGAAACCGCAAATACACGCCGACAAACGCAAAGGAATAACTCTTATCTGCGTTTATCTGCGTTCATCTGCGGTTTAAATAAATAAATGATTGACATCGTGCAATAAATATGGTATGAAGTCTGGGGACTGTTTTCCATTACTCAAGTATTTCACAAAACTTTTTAAAAAACAAGAGTTGACATAAAGTTTAACTCATGATATTTTAAAAAAAATAGCCTAATTATATAAAAAATGCCAATGAGTACCAATCCAGCGGATGACCTCGCTAGCAAAATTTTAGAAAAAGAAAATAGCGACAGACAAGAAATCGCACTTTTATTAGATAATTATTTAGGAAAGGACGATCGCATTTTCGTACAAAAAACCCAGATGGGAAACACTGAAGCATACATCGGTTCAGTCACCCTAGAATGGTTAGATTCTCGCGTCCGTTTCGCTTCGCAAATGCCGCTTTTCCGCCAAAAATTCGACCTACAAACGAACAACATCGTCCGCGACGACGAAACCATTGACGAAATTATCCAGCGTCCCTTAGATTGGTCGCGCCAAGCCGCCCTCACTCAATATTTAGCAGCCCGAAAATCGCACAAATTTCCCGCAGTTTTAGTAGTTGTCAGTCCCCCGTGGGTAGACAATCCTCACGCCGAGGAATGGGATAAAAATGGCGTAGCAACCAAATCTGCTGCTGAATTTACATCCTTTGATAAAAACGAGAACTTAGGGCTTTTGAATGTCTCTCAAAAAGTCTCAATTTTTGCCTTAGACGGCCAGCATCGGCTGATGGGAGTTCAAGGTTTAATGAGTTTAATAAAAACCGGAATCCTGCAAAGATACAACAAAAATAAAAAACCTGTCGGCGCTGCAATTACTCTGGAAGATTTAGCAGAAGAGTATCAAATCGATCCCGAAACAGTGTATAAATTAGCTCACGAAAAAATCGGGATTGAGTTTATCCCGGCGGCGGTAGCGGGGGAAACGCGACAGCAAGCACAACGGCGCGTGCGATCGATCTTTGTGCACGTTAACCTCATGGCGGTAACGCTGAGTCAGGGCCAGCTAGCATTATTGAACGAGGACAACGGATTTGCGATCGCCGCCCGAAAAATTGCCGTCACCCATCCCTTATTAAAAGAGCAAGAAGACAGAAATCCCCGCGTCAATTGGGACAGCGCGACAGTGGCAGCAAAATCAACTGTCTTAACCACATTGCAAGCGCTGCAAGATATGTCCGAACGGTATTTAGAATACAAATTCCCCCATTGGAAGCCGGAACGAAAAGGTTTAATTCCCATGCGCCCGGAAGATGACGAACTGAAAGAGGGAATTGAAGAGTTTAAAAAATTGTTCGATCATTTAGCAACTTTACCCAGCTATCAAAGAATTGAAAGTGGCGAAGAAACGACTGAATTGCGCCGATTTAGTTTTGAAAAGCCAGGGGGCGAGGGAAATATTTTGTTCCGTCCAGTCGGTCAAGTTGCTTTAGCTAATGCTTTGGGAATTCTAGTATTTAGAAAGAAACTTTCCCTGAAATCTATTTTCGACAAACTCCGCAGATTCGATGTCGATGAAGGATTTAGCCACATGGACAATCCTGAGTCTGCCTGGTACGGGATTTTGTACGATCCGAATAAAAAGCGAATGCTAGTTTCTGGAAAGGATTTAGCGACGAAGTTAATTGTGTATTTGGTTGCAGGAATTGAGGACGATATGGATCGAGCTCATTTGCGGCAAGCGGTGGCCCAAGCGAGGACTTTTGAGGATAAAGCTGTTAGTTTTAATGGCAGATTTGTGCAGCCGCAAGAGGTAGGATTGCCGCCGGTGCTTACCTAAATTTTTATTCTGATGGTAGCAGTCAGAGAACGACTACTTTCGAGCGGAGTTAAGGTTATTTCTTGATTATGATTGTTGCTGATTGCGGAAGCTATCGATAATGTCATTGATTTCTTCAACGGCGACCGTTTCTTGGTCAGATTTGGCATAGATGATGAGCAAGATGAAACAAGTGGTTGATGTGACTTGATAAATAATGCGATAGCCTCCACTTTTTCCTTTACTGATGTCGCTGTTTTTGGCTCTTACTTTGAATACGGTGTAGCCCGTACCGGAAATGCGATCGCCTGGACATTCGCCTGCTTGCAACTGCTGTAGGAGAGGTTGCAAGTCGGTTTGAATTTGGCGATAGCGTTTGGCGAGGGTTCGGAGTTGGCGCTTGAATTGATCTGCAAACAGAACCTGGATGCTGGGTGGTTCAGACATCAATACCATCCCAAAGTTCTGCGATCGGGTGAACTTTGCCGTCTTCTACTTCCTGAAGCGCAATCCGGAGGCTGTTGAGGATATCTTCTTTAGATAGCTCGTCTTCGTCTTCTTGAAATAGTTGACCCAGGGATTCCAAAATCAGGGTTTCGATCGGCAAGTTGAGTTGGCTAGCTTTCTGAAGAAGCTGCTGTTCTAACTGATCGGGGATGGTGAGGGTAATTTGCATGGGGTGTTCCTCTCGTTATCACAAACTTTCAAGCGCCGACTGTATTTGACTTGTTAGATAGCTAACTACTGCGATTTCTTGCCGCTTCTAATTTTCGGCGAATTGCGGCTTGAACTTTCTCATCAAAATCAGGATCGCCGGGACTTGCAATAATCCTCAGCGGATGCTGATTGATTCTGTCTAAGTACGCCTGAAAAGCGGCTCGATTTCCACGATGTTTAAGAAAATACTGTTTTAATTCAGTATTCGACATTGCATTATAGTTAACTTGGCTCATCAGCAAACTCCCCATTGGGTAAAATCTGGAACTCAAGCTCTTCATCGTACCCAGCCAATATGTATACGTTACGAGTGCGATCGTCAACACAAATAAGATGTATCGGCTGAAGCATGGTGTAGGTCAGTTGATAACTGATGCGATATAAACTCTTTAGCTGGGCAGCAGTAGGCATTTGTCAATCACTCAACCTAATACTTATTTTAACATATAGTTCAAGGAAAATTGTATATTTATATTATCACTTTTAGCAATTTTTGTCGCTAGAACAATAGTACAGAGCGCGATCGCACCAAAGTTTACATCTCAATTTATATACATTATACCGCTTCCTTTAACAAAATTAATTCTGCTCCTACAGGCAAATGATCCGACTCAGTTGCCTCCAAAACCGAACTAGATTTAGCACCCCAATGCTTTGAATACCAAATATAATCAATCCGGAAAACCGGATAATTTAATCTCCAATTCGATTTTTTTACCAAGAATTTAAGTTCCCAACCGTGAGGCCAGGTAAAACCAAACCCCCATCCCGATTTTCGGAAAGAATCTTGCATGACTTTCTGCACCCTGTCATAGTCTTGAGTTTCGTCTGTCATATTAAAATCGCCCGCGACAATTACTGGCAGAGTTTCTCGCTCAACTCGCTGCACTAAGTCTTGAATTTCAGGCGATCGTTTGTCATATTTGTAAACTGGAATTTTTAGAAAACCCCATTTTTTAGATAGTTTCAACCACGGCCCCGTAGCTTGCATATTATAAATCACTACTTCTTGTTCGTTAAATTTAATAATGGCCCGCTGCTGCGTTTCTGGATGGCCGGCTAAGTGCAGTATTTCGCTCGATACAATTGGATATTTACTGAGAATTCCTACAGGGTGAATGCCAATTTGATAGGGGTAGTCTGCTTTTAACCAGGTAAAAACTCTTTTGGTATTTTCCGGAACGATTTCTTGTAAAAATATAAGATCGGGTTTTTGCTGGTCAATCAGTTTAAATAAAGTAGGTGACTGAGTTTTATGCCAACTCAGGTTATGAGATAGAATTTTGATTCTGGGGTGCGAATCTGTGATGTTAATGGGTGCGGGAGAAAAGTATTTAATGTGCAGCCAACTTATTAGAAGAATGCAGGCGATCGCCGAAATAATAGTGAACCATCTTTTTTTGATAATTAACAAGCCGATGATGGGAAGCAGGAAAGCAGGGAAGAAAATTAAGGGGCTAAAAGTGCTAATTAAGGCAATAATCCACAGTCGATCCCAAAAGATTAGTTTGAGAACCAAATAGGATATAATAAATGCTGAGTAACTGTAAGCGAGAAATATTGCAGCTTGCTTTAAGCATCTCTGGATTATATCTTTTGGGATGTGCTTCATTGGGAACCTATTAGAATAAGAACTTGCTTAAATCGAATTCTTCATTTGACCGATGTTGATTGTCTCTTTGTGAAATCAAAACCAACAAAAGGCGATCGGTATAATCCGCCGCACCCCGCAACTCTTCGCGCAAAATTTCCAGTCCACCATTAGCATATTCTTCAAAAATTTGCAAGCGTTCTGCTTCCAATTGTTCGTCGATATGGGAGAGAATTTGAGGATTTTTGGTTTCGGCGATCGCAATTAACTTAATCGCCATATCGTAACCCCTCGATACAAAGATATCAACATCGATCGCCCCCGGTTCTCGTTTAGAAATTTCCCCCAAAGGCAAGCGTTTTTTCCGCTGATTTCCCAACGCTGCGGCAAACGCGATGACATCGGCGTAAGTCTGAAAAGGCCCGGAGTTGTTATCCGATAAAGTTAAGGATTTGACTAAATCAGCTTTATCTTTAGCAATTCTAATTCTGTTAGCACCCATTGCAAATTAATATCTAATTTTTAACAATTATACATCTGGCAAGAATCTAATTCTATTCGCCACCCGGCGGGTTTTGTATCTAAATTGTTGGCTGGATATCTTGTATTGCGCGCTCAACCCGCCCCTTGTATCTTTAAAGAGGCAAGCGGATCGCGCCGTCAGTCAGGCGGTGGTAGAGACACGGCAGTGCCGTGTCCTCCGTTTATATCATTCCGATGCTAACGGAATTGATATAACAGGTCAAAAAAAGCGGTTGAAACCACCGAGTTTGATCGAGAGGGTTTCTAATCCCTCTAAATCTTAATAGTTTCTAAAGTTTTGAGCGCTTCTGCAACGTGTGCCTTAAAGTCCAACATCGAGTCAAAAATATGCTTGACAACACCTTGTTTATCAATCACATAAGTTACTCTACCCGGCATAATCCACAGTGTAGCTGGAACGCCGTACAATTGCCGAACTTTATTGCCAGTATCGCTCAAAAGTGTAAAAGGTAACTGATATTTAGCGGCGAATTTCTCGTGAGACTGCTGCGAATCTTCGCTAATTCCGATGACTTCTGCACCTGCGTCTTTGAAGACTTCGTAACTATCTCGAAAAGCGCAAGCTTGGGTTGTGCATCCCGGTGTGTCGTCTTTGGGGTAAAAATAGACGATGACATTTTTTTTACCTTGAAAATCCTTGAGACTGACTGATGTACCAGTTTGAGATGGTAAAGTGAAATCCGGTGCGATATCTCCTACTTTGACTGTCATGTTTTTTGTTTAACGATTTGGCTTCGGTAGATGTTAACCTTTGCTATTGTAGCAGTTAAATGAACTCCCGATCGAGAATTATAACTAAGTTTGTAGTAAAGACTTCAGTCCTCTTTACTTGCTTCTCTCTCCTCTGCGTCCTCTGCGTCCTCTGCGGTTCATTAAAAAAATCTATTTCATAAATCAACAGTAGCAAAAATTATTAAAATTAGTATAATTTCCAACTATTTATTGTGCATCTTTGGATAAAATCAAATTGAGCACGTTCAACTCGTTGGAACTCAACAGATACTTATCAGTAAAAATTTTGGATCGACTTTGTTCTAAACTGTAGCTTCTAAACACGATAAATGGGAAGTCTTGATATTTGTGCCCGATCGGCATTACACTATCTACAGGATACATTTCTCGCACACAAGCCGACAAAATATCCCGAAACCGCCTGTCTTCCGGTTCTTCCAGCTTACTGTCAGCAAAATACTCCTGCATTTCCTCCCCGCTGACAAAAGCAAACAAAGGTATAGCATAATAGCGATCGAACTGCTGACTCTGCTCTTCAAAATACTGAGTTTTCTCCACATCGCCGTTGAGAAACTGCAAAAGCTCGATCGCACCTCCTCTAATTGCCGATATTACATTCTCCGGGGACGAATCGCTATCCCTAATTAGACGCATTTTGTCCAGCAACTTCTTCTCTAGACATTCCTTAATTTCTCGATGCAGCGACATCTGGTATATTTCTACCAAATTTTGCTTAGCTAGAGGTACGAGCAACAAACTACCGCAAACATGACCGAGTTCTAAATTATCATACCTCAACAAACCATCAAGAGGATTGCACTTTTCCGAAAATTTACGATTAAAATCGTCCCGCATTTCCAGATAGAAATCGCCCTTTTGACGAGACTTATCAGAATTTTTTAAAAGAAACTCCCCGCGACCCAAAAGCTGTTCCAGACTCGTATAAACCTCCTTAAACAACATATTTCCTCGCTGGCTCTCGCTCTTTAATGTCTTAATTAGAGCAGCCATTTTGCTGCTAAAAGTATCCCCGACTGCGGAAACCGACTTACCGCCAATCGGAATCATCAAAAACTTATCCCTACCTAAATAACCGTATCCCGAAATTCGCGTCATCACCGCAGTCTTCAGAATTAGCAATAAATTCAACAAACTCAACTTGCTTTCTTGCAGGGAAAGTTCCGCATCATCAGCATAGTAAACTGCTGTATCAGACAAGTAAAAAACCAACTCTTTAGCTTCACCATCCAGCGTATTACCGTGTTCATCTTCCCCGCGCCCGCGATAAATCACCTGAATCACCTCCATCAGATTTTTCTCAATCTGAAAGCGGGGAATATCCACTAAAATATGCTTAGTTTTCGGGAAAGACAAGCCGCGACTTCCCGATGCAGTCATGAAGATTACTTTAGCTGTATTTTTATATTCCTGTATTTTTTCTTTCTCCTCTTCCGAGATATTCGCGTGAATTTCTAGATAATCGGTAAACTGCTCAAACGTGTCGCGACTATCTTTAATTTTATTAATTAATTCAGTTAATCTTTGCTTGTTCTGAATGTATACTATAATTTGTTCGACACCAGGCTGTGCCAATATGCGATCGATGTCTGCAACTATTTCCGATTGTACTGATTTAACTAAATCATTATTGGGCTTTAAAGAAGTATCTTCTTTGTATTTGACAGCTTCTACAAATACCTTATAAGTTATATCTAAACTGCGGGCTGGGTAGGAGTTTGCATTGATTACTGTTGCAGGTAGCCGTTTGAATTCAAAAGGAGTGACTTGTAAAGGTTCAATGACATCCGAATTTTTTGGTAATTTTTTAAAGTAGATTTTATCCGGTTCCGGTGACGTGTTCTCAAGGTGTTGTTTAATTACATCGCAGTCCACAATCGAAGCATCTGCTACAATAATTTTAGTATTAAAACCATGTTCCAGCTTGTGCAACTCATGATTTTTAACCATCTTGGCAATTCCGTCTAAGAACTCAACGCCACCGTCATCTCCGGTGATTTCATCGATCATAATGAAGATGTGTTTGATGCGGCTGGATATTTCTTGCATCTTAGCGGAGATGACTTGGTTATCCCGTTTATTATAAGTATCTTGAAATATCTGTTCTAAATAATCAAGGGTACTTTGTCGATTTTCTTTCATCCTTAAAGATTGGATGGAAACCGTAGCTACAATATTATTTGAAGTTTTACAGTTAATCAGGCTATAAATTCCATTGCAAATGCTATTTAGCACTCCCATAGTTTTGAGGCTAGCTGGTTTAATTACGGTTTCATTTTTTCTTTCAATTTGTCGCTGGTGGTATTCTTTTGCCTGAACTTCGGGATTGTCTTTGAGAAAATGAACCGTTTTTTCTGTAAAGTTTTCGCTACGGCTATTGGAGGCGTACTTGACAGTACGTCGGCCAGCATTACTTGCAATAATGTCTGAGTTTGTGTTAATACAGAATAATCGATCATCACACAGCAAACCAGTATTTTTATCTTTGAATTTTTCGATGATATCTAAGTTTACTTGCTTGCGGGGACTGACGTAAAGGAATAAGAAACCGTCGTCGATATGGGTTTTGAGGAAATTGGCGATCGCAGTTGTTTTACCTATTCCCGGATTGCCAGTCAAAAAGATATAAGTTTCATCAGACTGAAGCGCTTTCACAATCAATTGGGCGTGAGCATTTCTCAAATGCAAACCGCGATCAATTTGCAATTCATCTGCGAGTTTATCTGATATAATATCAATGGAATTAACAAAATTGTCTATCCGTTCAGTATGACATACAGGTTCAGTGACATTTTTTCCAATTCCTAACAAAGAATCAACAAACTTTCTGCCTTCTTTAAAACTGCGAGCCGCGTTGAGTTGAATAACATCTAAAACTTCGCGGCGAGCGTCGCTAATCTCTTTACCTTTCGCTTCATTCTGGTAAATCTGAGCGCAAGTTGCTAATAACTTAATTTTGTCCTGGCGTAGGGAAATAGCACTGATATTGCGATCGCCATAACCCACCACATTAAACAAAACCTCAGCATCACTTGAAATTATACCCGTTTGTTGCAGAAATCCATAGAAACTGTGAGCGTAGCTACCAGCCTGAATTAACTTAGCGCTTTCCTTATCCTTATACTTAAAAGCTGTAAAAAAGCGTTTTAAATCCTCCGAGAAATCTACACCTAAAGTGCTGGTATCCATCCGCAGATTAGAAAACACACTTTTCGATCGCAAATAGCTAATTTCTCTCATCAAATATTTCCGTATCACCTCTATTTCATTGATATCCTCCGGTTTTGGAGCTAGCGTCGGAGAAAACACAGACAAATCAACGCACAGAATTCTAAAATCATCCCCATACTGTAACAGCATCAGCGTATCAGCCTGCAAAAACTCACCCTTTTTCGAGTAGCGGCGGATGTACGAGTTAATCTCATCATCTGATAAACTAAGTTTGGCAGTTGTCAACTGAGACAATAACTCTTTAAACGCTTCTTTCTCACCCTTGTTATAGGTTCTGATACTGTTAGCATCACTAAAACTGCACTGACAATACACAATTTCCAACCGCTGCAAATTCTTCCAGCCACTAGATTTCACGTACTCCCGGAAAAAATTTAACCCACCCAAAAAGCCTTTTTGGACAAAGAACAAACTCCATTTTTCAACGATTTCAGCATCTAAACTAGCCAGCAGATTAGCTTCTCTGACGATTTCCGCCGTCATCTTTGGCAATTTGAGCCTCTGCAAATCCAGACGGTAGGAATCACCAAAATTGTGACTTAAATTTTCCCGCTGAATATATGCCAGAATCCCGATATTGAAGCCTACTTCAAATAGCCGTCCAAAATCTTCACTTATCATTATTTTGTACCTCCCTCAGTTACGCTCAATACTTCTCTTACCTTATTCAAAAAAGCCAGCGAGTTAAAATCGGCACTCCCGCCAGCATGACTAAATACAGATAAAGCACCAACTGAATCATCGCCGATAATATGAGCGTAGGGATCGAGTTTCAAGCTAATATTTTGACGAGCTTCATACCGAGAAAAGTGGAAGATTGTTAAATAGTGCAGTAAAGTATCTTTAATTTCACCATCGTACATCAAACCTTGGCGAATATCTTGGTCATCGAGAATGCCTTCGTATATATTCAACAGTGTCGAGTAGGAAATAACACCATAGTAAAAGTTCTTTTCCCCTTGCTCTACTCTGATACCATTAAATAGATTGAAAAACATTACAGCTTGTTGATTAGGATCTTTTGATAAACTTTCAAGTTCCGTCGTATTCTGAATGTAGAAAGATTCTCCTTTGTGTTCTTTAGGACTGCGGACGTAATATTTATCAAAAAATACGGGATAAATCCTGATATCTTGGCGCTCTCCTTTCAAAGTTTGGAGGAGCTTTTTAGACATAAAAAACAATTCCTCATCTTCATCAGTCTGGGTAATGTGCAGCGTGCTTGTGTAAGGTGCTTGTGCAATATACAGGAAATTGCGATATCCATATTTATATAGCTGGCTGACAGTATCTTCAAGAATTGATGGCTGACTGTAAAGGTGTTGAACGCTGTAATTTTCTGACAAAGTTTTCAGCATTCCGACTTGAATTGTATCCTCTGACAGGCGTTTGATTCCCGCAACTTCGCCTAACAAACAGGTTTTTCTCTGAAATCGATCGCTATTACCTTTTCTTGCATCGCTTTCGCAACTTGATACGACAATAATTGCTAAATTATCCAACTCTGGAGATAGTGGAACATTCCTAAACTTAAATTTTTTAGGAAGGATTGAATAAAGGGAACTTAAACCGTTGCGGATACTGTAGCCATTTGGTTTTCCCTTGATGCGAAACCCTTGAGAAGTCGATCGGTATTTTTCACTAAACAGATGAGACAATGTTTTGGAAACGTTAGCCATAAATTTTTCCGACGGCGAAGGGTTATTGTGGTCGCCTTCGTGAAGTCTCACCATCGGAATAAACAAATTCTTTTTCTGATTGTGTAACAAGATTTGCAGGCAAATATAAGACAGCAGTGAAACAGAAAATTTGTAAACAAATGCTGCATCTGATTTCAAACCGTCCTTGCTATCTAAACGTTTATTATTATAACGAAACAACAGCAATTTATACTCCTTGAAAAAACTGCTGTTATATACATTCATCAGACTTTCAGGAACCAAAAGTATAGGCAAAGTATCGATGTCCTTAATGTTATATTCCATGCTGAAATTTTGGAACTCATCAGTAGAAAAATAGCGGACATCTTCGATGGTGATAGTGACTGGTAGCTGACAGATAGCTGTTTCGTTGATGCTCGATTGTTCGACGGCGATATACTGGAGTGATTGTTTGGGATTTCGTTGCAGAACATCATTAAAAAATCTACCAGTCGTTAAAGCGTTATCGATGTCTTCTAAAATACCTCTTTTGACGCTGATATGTCGCGGTTCTGTGCGAGTTGGCAAAATTGTCTGCCTATCTAGAAAGTTTTTTAATAGTTGCTTGAGACGGTTTATTTTAACTTCAACATTATATTCATTCAGCCCTCTGATGATACCTTTAAATATCCGCATTTTCGCCTGTTCATCAGAACCCTGCAACACCGGCATTACGGCGGATTCAAAGCTTTGTATCGGATCGTAAGTTAGTTCAGAATCAGGGTTGTAATCAGTTGCTAAAGGATTGCTGCGAGAAGCAAACACAAAATAGTACAACAACGCTATTTTTAATACTTTGCGAATGAAGCTTTCGCTAGTGTAACTATCGGCTAATTCTGCTTTGTGTTCCTCACTCTCAGGATTGAGCAAATTCAGGTTATAATCAAATACAGGTTCACCGCCGCGTGCTTGAACTTCGTTGCCAAATTTCAGTTTTAAACCAAAAATATATTTACGTTCATTCAAATGGCTGTCTGTGGTTTCTCCCAAGTAACCTGCTACAATCGGAATGATGGGAAGTGCATCTAAAACTTCCGCTCTGGAAAACATATCTTGATAATTAACTGAGACACCGGCATAATTGACATTATAATAGCCATCTTCTTTTGTGCGATCGCCAATGTATGCTTCGAGCAACCTGAGACGCCGGATCGAGTCTTCTAAATAGACGATCCCAACACTATCTGTGCTGCTATTGCGAATATTTTCTAGCAGATACTCCAAATAGGTGATTTTAGCTTCTTTATTCAGCTTACCTAGAGTTTCTTTGTCTACAAGTTTGAGCAACTTGTGGAAATCAGAATTTTCATCTTTAACCAGCTCATCAAGCCGATGATGCAGTTCTTGCTTTTCGCTTTCATTCTCAGCATTTTCATTAATGTAATTCTCTAAACCCTCCTTCAGTTGTTGCTGAAAGATGTCTGAATCTCGCACAGCAATAGTCAATTTATGCAGCTTCAAAATTGCTTTTGTCCCAACACTATTTGGGCGCTGCAAAGTTAGCTTCTTTTTTGCTAAAGTAGGAGAGGGTTTGGCAAAATCGTATTTGAAACCTAAGTCGGTACCATTTCCTTGAAAACACCGTGATTCTAAAGGCTCAATTAAGCTAGCCACGAAATCTGCAATAGCATCATTCCCTCCCACGAGTGATGCTATATGTTGTCGCAAATATTGTCGAATTTGTCGAATTTGACTGCTAAATTGAGTTTCAAGTTCGGGAGTGAAATTGACTGTAGCAGAATGTGCTAAACGTTCAAAACCACCCAAAGGATGTCGCACGCTCATACTCGATATTTGAGCAGCTACCGCGTCAATATCTATTAACAAACGGCGCCGATCGCCCGAAACGCTAAACGGGTTTTTCCCCTGCAAAACTTCTAAAATCTTGTCCAGCAAATCGCCATAGTCTACTGGAACTAAGTCGCTGTCATCCAATCTTAAGCTGTTCACCCTGTTAACCCCTTCAAAAAGCTTGAATCCATTCTTTCACGTCGTACTCAGTCCAAACCCCATTTACCCAATAAGGATCGGCTTCCACCAATTGTCGCACAGCCGCCTCATCTTCTGCTTCGTAAATTGCAAAAACTTTAGTTAAGTCTTTTGTTGGCCCGATCGTACTTAATACTCCCGATTCCTTTTGCTTAGCCAATCCTGCTAAATGAGCGTCCCGAAACGGAGCGCGTTTTTCGATAACATTTTCGCAGTAACTTCCCCACATCACATATTTGGTCACGCTTTTGAGCCTTAGATGAATTTGTTTAAAAATTATTGTACAATAGGAGTAACAGGATTTAACGAAAATTTTAAGGATTAAGATTAATTAACCGCAGAGGGCGCAGAGGGCGCAGAGGAAGAGGGGAAAAAGAGATGTTTGTTGGATAGGAGGAGAAATTTATGACTTTATTAGACATTCGCCTTTTGACAGTTGCAGAATATCACCGCATGGCAGAAATTGGAATTCTTGACGAAGACGAACGAGTAGAATTATTGGCAGGACAGATAGTAAGGATGGCAGCAAAAGGAACAGCCCGCGGTGCGGCGCTGAAACGGACTGTAGAACTATTGCAGAACCTTTTATGGGGGTTAGTAGTCGTAGGGTGCGTCGCCCTGAAAAATCCCTAACTAAATATGGAAAATGTCATAGCGACGCACCTTGAACCATGTTTAAAAAAATCTTGTTACCAAATAATTCTTGGGTTTGTTGGCTGAATTCGTTATGGTACAGGTGCGTCGCTATGGTATTGTCGATATTTCTCAGGGATTTTCGAGAGCGACGCACCCTACGGTTAGCTTCTCAAACTAACGCCGAATTTCTCAACTAAAACATCGCGAACTTTTTGTTGTGCCGGTTCGACATCGGTTTCGCTCAAAGTTCGATCGCCCGCGCGGTAAATTAACCGAAAAGCCAAACTCCGCTGTCCCGCCGGTACGTTGTCGCCCCGATACTCGTCGAACAGTTCCACCGAATCCAGCAAACTACCCGCTGCCTTTTTCATCGCACTCTGCATCTCAACCACCGGAACTTCAATCGGTGCGAAAAATGCAATGTCTCTGTCAGAAGCGGGGAAACTCGAATAACCCGCGAATTTGCGAGTCGAGTTGCTGCATCGCCCTAATTCACCCAACAGCACCGCTAAATCTAATTGAAACACGTAAACCTGCTCCGGCAAACCCTTTTCCTGCTGCAATTGCGGGTGCAACTGTCCGAATACTCCTAAATGTTTCCCGTTTAACGATAACGCAGCGGTGCGGCCCGGATGCAAGCGTGTATTCGAGGAATCGCTTTGATATTCCACCGACAAACCCAACTCTTGAAATGCGCTTTCCAAAATACCTTTTGCCTCAAACCAAGTCAAAGGTCGATCGCGCCCTCCCTGCTGCCATTTCCACACAGTCGGATCGCCGCCAATAATCCCCGCAACTGCATCGGCTTCCTTCATTGTGGGGTGGGCATCCTGCCCGCCATCTTCCTTCCAGAAAATGCGGCCGACTTCAAAACCGTTTAGCGCCCCATTTCCCTGTTCCAAATTGTACCCGAAAGCATCAATCAAACCCGACAGCATCTCAGTCCGCAAAGCCGAATACTCCACAAACAGGGGATTCGCCAGCACAACCTGATTTTCTCCCTCAGTTTTCACCAAAGAATAGTGCATCAACTCCGTCAAACCGGCCGCCCGAAAAGCCGATCGCACATTCCGAATTGCCGCGTATTCCGGTGACAGATAACCGGGTTCCGTTTTGCTGGGCAAAGTATCGCAGAAATTGTCATAACCGTGGAGTCTGGCAACTTCTTCAATTAAATCAATTTCCCTTTCTAAATCGCGGTAGCGGTAAGGAGGAACAGTTATCCCAAACACCCGTTCTTTTTCCGTCGCAACAACTTCGCAGCCCAAAGCTGTCAGAATGTTTTTTACCTCTTCCGGTTCCAGATATTTAGAACCGCCCGTTTGTCCTCTTTTCAACTGTCCCAAAACCAGATTTACTCGGTCTAAACGCAATTCGAGCGATCGCGAAAAACTCAAATCTTCGCCGGAACTCGCCGTTTTCTGCACCGTCGCAGCGCCTCCAGCCAATTCCACAATCAGGGCTACAGCGCGGTTGCAAGCCGTCGTCAAAGCCGCCTGATTCACCCCCCGCTCGTAGCGGATCGATGCCTCGCTCCGCAGGCCTTGAGCGCGCGCAGAACGGCGAATCGTTGCCTGGTCAAAAATCGCTGCTTCTAAGACTAAATTTTGCGTTCCTTCGTGAACTTCCGTATCTTCGCCGCCCATTACTCCAGCTAAGGCAACAGGCTTGTCGCTAGCAGTAATTAACAGATTTTGAGCTTGCAAATTGCGGTTTTGTCCGTCCAAAGTTTTGAAGGATTCGCCTGATGAAGCAAAGCGGACGCCGATGCTGATATCTTGAGTACCCGTGAAAGATTGCAGGCGATCGCGATCGAAAGCGTGCAGCGGTTGTCCCCATTCCAGCAAAATGTAATTAGTTACGTCAACCACATTATTAATAGGCCGCACTCCCGCCGCCTGCAACCGCTGCTGCAACCAAGCTGGAGAAGCAGCAATTTTCACACCTTCAATTGCCGTGCCGATGTAAATCGGGCATCCTTGCGGTTCCGATATTTCTACTGCCAAACTAGGACTTTCTTTGCCCTCAATCGCAACACCATTCGCTTCGGGAATTCTCAAACTCGCCCCAGTCAGCGCCGCCACTTCCCGCGCTACGCCCACCATGCTCAAAGCGTCAGCCCGATTGGCAGTTGCTGTCAAATCTAAAATGACATCATCTAAACCCAAAAGCGGGCGAATATCGCTGCCCAATTCTGGATTTTCTAACTCGAAAATGTGAATGCCGGCCGACTCTTTAGATAGGCCCAATTCTGCCAGAGAGCAAATCATTCCTTCGGAAGGAACGCCCCGCAGTTTAGCAGGTTTAATCTTTAAATCAATAGTCGGCAGAAAAGTTCCGACAACAGCGACAGGCACGTAAATGTCTGCCCTAGCGTTGGGTGCGCCGCAAACAATATTCAAAGCTTCACCAGAACCCACATCCACTTGACAAACTCTCAATTTGTCTGCATTCGGATGCTGTTCGCAGGCGATGATTTTGCCCAAAACTACGCCGTTTGCCCACGGGCGGCGGTCTTCGATATCTTCGACTTCAAACCCGGCCATTGTCAGAGTTTCGGCTAATTCTTCCGGGGATATCGACACATCCACCAATTCCCGCAGCCAGTTTAGAGAAATACGCATAGTTTAGTCAGTAAGCTGTTGTGCATTTAAATTGTATATTTCGAGTCCCGATCGAACAATCGTCAAATCCTCTCCCCCGATCCCCATCGGACCCTCTCCCTCTCTAATACCATAGGCAATCTAGATGCAACACAGCTTAGTCATTAGTTATTAGTCATTAGTCATTAGTCAGCAGTCATTAGTCATTAGGAAAAATCAAAAATTCTGACCGATGCCTTCTGACCAATGCCTTCTGCATTCTACCTTCTGGCGAATGCCGTTTGATGACTGTGTAGCCCCAGAATCAATTCTGGGCTTTTGTATCACATTTTTTGAATATTGTCAAGACTGTTGTGTGATACATAAGCAAAAATGATAATTTGTCCCAAAGACAGATGGCTGTTGGGGGATGAGTAACATTCTCAATCAGAAAATGAGGTATGCTAGAGACATCTAACAGCGCAAAAAGCATCTATTTTAGAAAGACTTTACACAAAAAAGGACAACTTTAGCAAGTCTTTAAACTATCTTCAGGGATAATCTACCGAAAAAACTCACAGCAGCGACATAATCAAAATAGGGAAAGATATCGGCCTAATAGACTTAGGTGCAATTCCAATTCGCAATCGAAGGCACGGCCCCCCGGCAACTGATAGATAAGTATTTCTAGCAGAAGCAGGAACAGGGAATTTGTGCGATCGAGCGCTCGCCAGAGCAAAATCAGAAAAACATAGGCAAACTCAATCAATGTCAGGAACCTTAGCCTAAAGGCATAAGGCTTGAAAGAGAAATCTAAAAAGCCATCCTGACCAGCTTAAGTCCTTCGCGGACTACGTTTTTTGAGTCACGACACCTTGGGATGCGTAGCTAGTCCCCTGCTCTGTCGCTGAGAGTTAAACAATCTTAAGGTCACTGAGATAGTGCTTTCAGCCTAACAAGCTCTTAAAACATTGGCGAAGCTAACTTTACTCCGAAAGGAGAACGGGACAACCATATCCCGACGGAGGGGCAACCATACCCCTCCACCCCGGAAGGGGATTCAAATTAATGTAAAGCCGTCCTTTTAGGACGGGGTTTCAAACCCAATTTTCCGATGAGCTACTGCGTAAATCCGGGCTGTCCCCATCCTCAAAACCCTGCTGACTCTATTCTCCAGTGTCAGACGTGCGGTGCGCGGTTATTGCTGCGCGCTCGCTACCGAGTGATTGAACCGTTAGGACAAGGAGGTTTTGGAGCTACATTTCTGGCAAAAGACATCTCTTTGCCCGGTCAACCGAGTTGCGTGGTCAAGCAACTGCGACCCAGTAGTTCGTCGCCGCGAGTTTTAGAGATGGCGCGGGAATTATTCAAGCGAGAGGCGAAAACCCTCGGTCAACTCGGCGACCACCCGCAAGTACCGAGGCTGCTAGACTATTTTGAAACCGAACAGCAATTTTACTTAGTTCAAGAGTATGTTAAAGGCTCGACTTTGAAACAAGAAGTAAAGCACTCAGGCCGTTTCAACGAATCGGACGTTAAAAATTTTCTATTAGAAATTCTGCCAGTAGTGCAATATATTCACAGCCAAGGAGTAATTCACAGAGACATCAAACCTGCAAATATTATTCGCCGAGTTCAAGACAGCCACTTAGTTCTGATTGACTTCGGAGCGGTAAAAGACCAAGTTAGCCAAACAATATTATTAGACCCCGCCGACCAAACCGCCAACACGAAATTTTCAGTCGGCACATTTAGTTTTGCTCCCCCGGAACAAATGGCGCTGCGGCCGATATTTGCCAGCGACATCTACGCCGTGGGCATGACTTGCTTGTACTTGCTGACAGGAAAGTCGCCCAAGGATTTAGATTTCGATGCAGTAACCGGCGAAATTGTTTGGCAGCCGCACGTTCAGGTGAGTCCAAATTTTGCGCGGATTCTCGGAAAAATGCTCAAGCCGATGGTTGGGCATCGCTTCCAATCGGCAGGAGATGTGATCAGAGCTCTTTCCGGCGAATTTGAAGACCCAAGTCTTGTTGAGGGCTTGGCAACTCAATTCAATGGCTCTAGCCGCACAGTTGAAGAACCGACGATATTTAACGGTGAGGCTACTGCGTGGTCAGCGCCCCAGAGCAAAATCAATCAAGATTTGCGATCGAACCACACTCGCGCTGGTAGAACTTCCTTCACCCAATCTGGGAACACGGGGATGCAGCCGAGAGTTTCCCGGACTCTGGCTGAGTCCGGCAGAACTTTCGGAACGGTTGCACCTTCCAGCGACAATTTAGCAGGGCAAAAGGTAACGAAAGCTGTTGTTAAGTGGGACACGAACAGCTTGCGAGCGGCATATTTTAAAGGCAAGCGCGATTTTGCTGACTGCGAATTCTCGGGTTTGCAACTGCAAAAAGCGCTGTTGGCGGGGGGGAATTTTTATCAGGCTAGGTTCGTGAAGGCAAATTTGCAAACAGCGGATTTGTCGGGGGCGAACTTGGGCCATGCGAGGTTAATTCAGGCAAATTTGCGAGGAGCAAATTTGACAGAAGCTTATTGCAGCACTGCCAATTTTGAAGGCGCGGATTTCCGAGGTGCTGACTTGACGGGCGCTTATTTGAGCAAGGCGAATTTGCGAGGGGCGAATTTGTGCGGTGCGAATTTGACTGACGCTACAGTTAGTGAGGAACAACTCGCAACCGCGAAGACAAATTGGCTCACTGTTAAGCCGGATGGCAAGCGGGGTTTTGGATTTTAAGACATTAGTCATTAGTCATTGGTCATTAGTCATTGGTCATTAGTCCGAGGGAAGAACAAAAATGCTCCCCCTCTCCCCCTCTCCCCCTCTCCCCCTCTCCCCCTCCCCCCCTCTCCCCCTCTCCCTCCCCCCTCTCCCCCTCTCCCCCTCCCCCCTCTCCCCCAGTCAGGTGATTCCCCAGGAGGAAGTTCGATCGCCCATCGGCGGCCTAAATTAAAAACTAGCAATGGAGGATTCGATCGCACCTAAACATGAAACTGCTCAACCGCCGCACTCGACCGCTTCTGCACGCCGGCATCCTGGCCGTGGCCTACTTTGTTACCGGACAACTCGCAGCGTCGATGCTGGGACTGGTGAAAGCCGAAGCCTCCCCCGTGTGGCCGCCCGCCGGTATTGCTCTGGCGGCAATGCTGCTGCTAGGGCGGCGGATGTGGCCGGGAATTGCCCTCGGTTCGGTGCTGTTAAACTCTACCGCCGGTATACCCTCCGCCGTCATTGTCACATCGGCTTTTAGCGTCACCGTGCAAGCTTTAGTGGGGGAATCGGTGCTGAGGCGGAGCGGATTTTCGACTTCGCTCGATCGATTGCGTGATGTTCTGGCTTTAGTGGCGGGCGCTGTCATCGGGTCTACTTTTGTGGGTGCTACCCTCGGCAACTTGGGCGCGTGCATTTTTGGTTGGGATCAGTGGAGCAATTTTTCGCAGAATTGGTGGACGATGTGGCTCGGAGACGGGATGGGAATTTTGATTGTGACGCCAGTGCTGCTGACTTTGAACCGCGCCGTTAATAGTTTTAAATTTCCACTAAAACTGAGATGTTTCATTATTCTCAATTACTTGTTTGGGAACAGGCAAGATGCCTGTTCCACAATAAAATTCATCTCTTGTGGAACAGGCAGCTTGCCTGTTCTTGACAATGGTGTAAAATGTGAGATCGAACCTGGGATTATTTCAACTTTAAAAGCATTTTTTAACTGGGAAAATTACAGATTACAAAATAAAAATTATCCGAACACATTTTCTGCAACTAAAAACCGCTCTAAGCTTTTATTTTTAATTGTTAATTATTCAGAAATAGCACTCTGGCTGACTTTATTGCTGAGCGTTAGCTGGATGTTTTTTTGCTCGAAAACACAGACGGCGATCGCTCAGTATCCGCTGGAGTATTTGCCTTTTCCTCTGATAGTTTGGGCTGCCCTGCGGTTTCAACCGCCGGGAGCGATTTTTGCTTATTCGATCGTCTCTTGGATCGCGATTTGGGGAGCAGTGCAGGGAGGCGGCCCGTTTTTGGCCAAAAGCGATAATCTCAAACAGGCGGTGTTATTTTTACAAGCTTTTACCGGTACGATCGCCCTTGTGGCCATGATGTTGGCGGCCGCCGTCGCAGAACGCCAGCAAGCGCTGGTGGAGGTGCGCCGCACGGCGGCCGTGCTGCGCGATCGCGAAGCTAGTTTAGCCAACGCTCAGCGCATCGCTCAGTTGGGAAATTGGGATTTAAATTGCGCCGCGGTCAAAGCAACTGACAACTGCGAAGAATCCGCAGAACATCATATATCTAATATCGAATTGCAGTGGTCGGACGAACTTTACCGCCTCTTGGGTTTGGCTCCAACTGTCAAACCGACCCCAGAAGTTTTTTTGCAGGCCGTACATCCAGAAGACCGAGAATTGGTGGCGCGATCGCAGTGTCAAGCTATGTTTGAGCGCAAACCCTATTGCATTGATTACCGGATCGTGCTTCCAGACGGCGGAGTGCGTACTGTCTGCGAACAGTCGGCAATTAACTCAAACGTCATTTCCGCCACAGTCCAAGACGTTACCGAGCGCCACTGCGCGGAAGCGGCTTTGCGAGCGTCGTCCGAGCGCGATCGCTTGCTCTCAGAAATCGCCCTGCGAATTCGCAACTCCCTCGACCTTGAAGAAATTCTCAACACTACTGTTGCCGAAGTCCGGCAATTTTTCAAGGCAGACCGCGCTTTCATCGGTATTGTGGACGCGGACGGGGTAAATCTTGCTAGCCCGATGTACGGTAAGGTTGTGGCTGAGTCTGTCGGTGCCCAATGCCGTTCTCTTTTGGGGTGGGTACTCGCTGACGAGAATCACCTGGAAAACCAGAAAACTTTTTATGCTAACAACCGCGTCCGAGTTGTCTCCGATACTGCTAACGTGCCCGTCAGCGATACAGTTGCCAAATTATACAGCGACTATCAAATTCGAGCGACGTTAAATGTGCCGATCGTCCTCGGGGAAAAGTTGTTCGGGATCTTGGCCGTCAACCAGTGCTCGGGGCCCCGCCACTGGCAGGAATTTGAAATTGATTTGTTGGAAAAACTCGCTACCCAAGTGGCGATCGCTCTCCAGCAAGCCCAACTTTTGCAGCAGGTAAAAGCTCTCAATGCCAACTTAGAATCTCAAGTGGAGGAACGCACCCGCCAACTACAGCAAAAAATGCACGAACTGCAAGAAAGCAACTGCCTGAAAGATTTATTTTTGCACGCAGTTTCTCACAATCTCCGCACTCCTGTTATGGGAATGTTAATACTGCTGAAAAATTTGCTCAACAAATCGCCCTCTGACTCTCTACAGGATGTTCCGGTTTCTCGATCGATTTTGCAGCGGATAGTTCAGGCCAGCGAACACCAGTTGACTATGGTTAATGCCCTGCTCGACGCTCACGCTAGCGAGGTGAAAGGTATTGTTCTCAATACTGTACCGCTGCACTTGCAGTCTTTAACTTCAGCAATTGTTGGCGATTTAGAACCGATGCTGGCAAAAAATCAAGCAACTTTGACTCAGGAAATACCGCCGGATTTGCCGCGAGTCAATGCCGACAGCAAACACTTGCAGCGGGTGCTGGAAAATCTGCTGACTAATGCTATCAAACACAATCATCCGGGAGTCAATATCACTTTAAAAGCCGATGTGATTGAAGTTGAAAAGACGCTAAATTTTGAAGGAAATTCACAGATGTTAACATCCCAAAATACTCCGCTCGCTCGCTGTATAGCTAACCGGATATCTGCTTGGGGCGATCGTCCTGGGACGATCGACACCACCCAGAAAAATCAGGAAACCCTGGCCAAATTTAACCTCGACGGCAGTTGCCAAATGCCCCGCTATCAGGGTCAAATTGGCAATACTGGCGGCAAATTGCCCGGAGTCACCGTAAAAATGGTTCGCTGTACTGTAACAGATAATGGAGTGGGAATCAGCGCCAAACAGCGGGAATCTCTGTTTGAACTTTACGTTCAAGACCCTAATAGCCGACAATTAACAGGGCTGGGTTTGGGATTGTACCTCTCCAAGCAAATTATCAAAGCTCACGGCGGCGAAATCGGCGTCGAAAGCACTCCCGGAGTCGGCTCGACTTTCTGGTTTTCGCTACCTGCACTCAACTCGGACGATCGCTCTTTCCCAATCTAAAATCTAAAATCTAAAATCTAAAATGGTATGAGCTATTTGGGCAATGCAAAATCAGTTCAGGCGTTAACGGTTTACGAGGTGTGGCGCGATCGCTTCCTCCGAGATCGGCTGCGCCCTGCTGTCGCAATTGCCATCTTTTTTGCCTTCACAATAACTGTCTATTTTCTGGGCGAAAGATTCTTCGCTCACCAGGAGTTTAAAAGTGTTTATTTGTACACGAGCGCTGCTGTAGAATTGGGTTTGCTGACCTGTTTTGTGCTGCAAAAAACCTCGATCGGACACCGCTATCCCGGTTTGCTATTTTTGGGTTTTTCGTGGTCGCTGACGGTGGTTGTGCAGCTTGGGTTAGCTGTCGCACAAGCCGGGGAATTACCAATTTTTACCTGGAGTTTAGCATTTCTGATCCAAGCTACGCTGATGCCCGTCCGCTGGCGCCTCCACCTGATTTCTCAACTCGGTGTTTTGTGCTGCCACGTCGGGATCAATTTGGTTTTAAATCTAAGTTTTGCTAAGTATACTGCTTTTAAGCTGACCGGGTTTTACTTATATTTGTTTTGGTTTTGTTTGATTTGCGATTTGTCGGTTTATTGGTACGAATGTCTGCAACGGAAAGAGTTTAGTACGAGGCGCGAGTTGGAATCTGCTTACCAGCAGTTGGAGGTGGCGGAGGCGAAGTACCGCAGCATTGTTGAGAATGCCGGCGAGGGAATTTTTCAAAGCACTCCCGACGGCCGTTACATTACTGCAAATCCAGCTTTGGCGCGGATTTACGGCTGCGATTCCCCGGAAGAAGTGACGGCAAAGTTTACTGATATCGAGCGGCAGTTGTACGTCGATCCGGCTCGCAGAAATGAGTTTTTGCGAGCGATCGAGGAAAGCGGCACAGTGTCGGATTTTGAGTCTCAAATTTACCGCTCAGACGGCAGTATTGTCTGGATTTCCGAGAAGGCGCGGGCGGTACGGGACAGTAGCGGCTCCCTGCTTTATTATGAGGGTTTAATTGAGGATATCACGCAGCGCAAACAGGCACAAGAATCGCTGCGGCTGTTTATTCACGCTCTTTCTCACGACTTGCGAAACCCGGTGGCGGGAATGTTAATGGTGCTGAAAAATTGGCAGGCGAAAACAGGGGATTCGATCGCAATTCCCCGTTCTATTTTGGAGCGGATGATTCAAGGTAGCGAGCAGCAATTGCGGTTGATAAATTCGCTGTTGGAAGTTCACGCCGGGGAATTGCGCGGTTTGGTTCTGCACTGCGAGCGGGTAGATTTGAGGGCAATAGTTGAAGCGGCGGCGACCGATTTGGAGCCTTTAATGAATGAGGGTAAAGCTACTTTTAAAAATTTAGTCCCGGATGATTTGCCAGCCGTGAATGCGGACAATACTCAGTTGTGGCGCGTATTTTCTAATTTAATTGCTAATGCTTTGAAACACAATCTGCCCGGACTGAATTTAACGGTTTCGGCTAAAGTAATCAACGCGAAAAAATTAATTATAAATCACAGCGAAGCGAAACAGGATATGGAAAAATTACCAATTACCAATTACCAATTCCCAATTGCCAATTCCCCAAGTAGTATGATTTACTGTACAGTTGAAGATGACGGGGTAGGAATATTGCCGGAACAGTGCGAACATCTTTTTGATCTTTACGTTAGGGGCGATCGAGCCCGACACTCCGTTGGTTTGGGTTTGGGTCTATATCTTTGTCGGCAAATTATTGGCGCTCACGGCGGGGAAATTGGGGTAATTAGCGCCCCCGGTGCTGGGGCAATTTTTTGGTTTACTTTGCCCCTAGCTGAGAATTGTAGGTGATTTTTTGGTCTGTTTAACTACATTTTATATTTTGGTTGTACCGCCGCAGGTGGCGCAAGAGTGGCTGAAGCCGAGTTGGTCGATCGCACTATTGATATTAATTTAAAACCGTGCTATAGTTAACACAATATTTTTAAGAAAAAATATCCAATTTTCACATTTTCTTGAGAAATAGCATTGAATCTAGAAAATATCTAAAACTAGATAAAAAATCTGCAATTTATGTTTGTCCATCAAAGCTCAGAAAATACAGCTAAAGACGATGGAGCTAAGTACGACTCAGCTAAATATAACGAGCGGTCGTTCTCAACTTTAATGCGGGCGCTTCGTCTTTCCCAAGGTTACTTTTCTTTCGTTTTAGTCAACTGCAACTCGCTGGCTTTGCGGCAGGAAATAGTCGATCGACTGCAAGCAACTTGTGTCCAGAAGCCACAGCAACTGTTTTTGCCCGCATCGGCGACAACTCTCTACACGACAATCGCAGCAGAACTAGACGGCGAACAGCCTCCAGCTTTAATGCTACTAGGTTTGGAATCAGTAGAGTCGATCGATCGATTGCTCGTTTCTACCAACCTACTATGCAGCGAATTCAGCAAAACATTTTCCTTTCCCGTCGTCTTTTGGGTAACGGATGAACTTCTGAGAAAAATCATTCGCACCGCGCCGGATTTATACAATCGGATGACGACAATTAGATTCATCAGTCAGTTGACAGTTGACAGTTGACAGTTGACAGTAGTCAGTCATTAGTCATTAGTCATTAGTCATTAGTCATTAGTCAACAGTCATTAGTCAACAGTCAGCAGTCAGCAGTCAACATTCAACTGTTAAATTCCGCTTCCCAAACCAAAACTAATTCCCGCGCCGCCGCAGTTCCCTCAGCAGGAAAACCTGCCAAAAAATCTTTATCCGCCGCCACGTCATAAGGCCCTTCCTTGAACTCCAAAATCACAGTATCCGGTGCCAAAGCTACCAACGTGTGGATAGTGCCCTCTGGTAGTTCGACAGCGCGAGTCGGGCCAGCAGCGCTGACTCGCAACGATCGCAGGATTTGACCGTTTTCGTTCAAAATAACAATACCGACTTCTCCTTGAATCACTACAAAAAACTCAAAACCGTTAACTGCCGGCGGGCGCAGGTGTCGGTGAGGGCGCACGTAAGTGCCGCGTTGCAGCACGTTGACAAACCGCTGCACCTTTTCTGACAAATCGTGGAAATTGTAGTTTTGTCGCTGGCGGGGACTGCTGCGGGAGGAAGCTGCAACTTCGTCTAGCAATTCTTGCGTCAACAATTTGATCGGAGGGGACTGCACAACAGATATCCTGTATTTAAGAGTTTTTGAACAAATAAGCTAGTCTGGGATCATCTTTACCAGCATTTCTTGAAAGATGAAAATCGCAAATCAGGTGCGTATCACTAAGGCAATGCGTTTGTCAAGTATTTTTAGAACAAGTATTAGCCCGATCGCCCTTTCGACTATTCTACTCTGCGCCAATACCGTTTTTGCATCTGAACCGAGAGCGGCGGCACTTTTGGTTCAGCAGCAATTGCCACAGCAGCAACTTAAAGAAGAGATCCGCGATCGAGTTCAAGAAGAAGTTGACATTGCTTTCGGGCGCACTGCCCTGCTGCTGAACGGGCTGGTAATTGCCTTAACTTTGTTTCCGACAGCAGCCGGAGTCGGTGTTTGGTTTCTGTTTAGTAAATTGTCCAAGCAGACAACAATTGCTCGCCAAGAAATTGAAAGTCTCCATTACGATACAATCTCTCAATTAAAACTATTAATTTCCGATGCAGAAAGTATCTTAGGCGAAATTCAACACCAAAGTCACCCGGCGGATGCAGACACAGACTTGTTATTTCCCGACGCCCAAATTCAAGAATTTGCTCCGGTTAATTACGGCAATTACCAACAGCTATTGACCGCCGGCGACTATGCCAAACAGGGAGATGCTTGTTTCTTTGAAAACCGCTATCAAGATGCGATCGCAGCTTACGATCTGGCCCTGAAAATTCAGCCGGATTTAGCCGATACTTGGAACAACCGGGGAGTAGTGCTCACCAGAATGCAGCGGTATCCAGAGGCGATCGCCTCTTACGAACAAGCTACCACAATTCGCCCGAATTATCCCGACGCTTGGAACAATCGAGGCGTGGTATTGTTGGAGTTGCAGAAGTACCAAGAGGCGATCGGCTGTTACGAACAAGCAATTCAAGCCAAACCCGATTATGCCGATGCTTGGAACAACCGAGGCGTTGCCTTTTCCAAAATGCAGGAGTACGAACAGGCAGTAATTTCTTACAATCAAGCCCTACAAGTTAAAAATGATTATACTGACGCTTGGAACAATCGAGGCGTTGCACTCTCAAAATTGCAAAAATACGAAGCGGCGATTGATTCTTATGAAAATGCTGCTAAAATTCGACCTGATTTTTACAGAATTTGGTACAATAAAGCCCGATGTTATGCACTGCAAGGTAAAATTGAATTAGCAATTGAAAATTTAAAGCGCGCCCTCAATCTCAATCCTAATGTGTGTAAACACTTGGCACAAACTGAAGCTGATTTGGAGAAGATTCGCGAACACGAGGCATTTAAGCAGTTGATTAATTGAGCGAAAATATTTAGGTGCGCAATGCGCACCTTACTAATCTGGAATCACGCACAACCTCATGATTGCCGCTTAATTTCAACTACAAATACTTCTGCAACAGCAAACCCATTTTTTCCTTAGTGGCCGCCGGCACTCGATCCAGTTGAGTTAGAATTGCATATTTCAAAGCTGAATGCGAGTCGGAAACGGGGGGATTTTCTGTTAACCTCCGCACTGTTTCTTGAATGGCTTTTTGGGCATTTGCTGCATTGCGGTGCAAGTTGGCAACTACCATTTCTACGGTTACGCTGTCGTGATCTTCGTGCCAGCAGTCGTAATCGGTAACTAATGCTAAAGTTGCGTAGGCAATTTCTGCTTCTCTGGCTAATTTTGCTTCGGGCAAATTTGTCATCCCGATGACTGTCGCCCCCCAACTGCGGTACAGGTGGGATTCTGCTTTTGTTGAAAATGCGGGGCCTTCCATGCAGACGTAAGTGCCGCCGCGATGCAGGGTAACGTCGGCGAGGTTCAAGGATTCGATCGCACTTGCCAACACTTTAGCCAATTCGCCGCAAACCGGATCGCCGAATGTGATGTGACCGACAATTCCTTCTCCAAAAAAGGTAGAAACTCGATTTTTTGTGCGATCGATAAACTGATCCGGCACTACCATATCTAAAGGTTTCGCCTCAGCTTTCAGGGAACCAACCGCCGACGCTGAGATTAAATACTCAACTCCCAAACTCTTCATTGCATAAATATTTGCCCGATACGGCACTTCTGAGGGCAAAAAAGTGTGGTTGCGGCCGTGTCTAGCCAGAAATGCTACCGGCGTACCGTCCAATGTTCCCACAATTGCGGCGTCCGACGGCGAACCGAAAGGTGTATCAATTTTCACCTCTTCAATATCTTTGAGGGCCTCCATTTTATACAAACCGCTGCCGCCGATAATTCCGATTTTTGCTTGTGCCATTTTTACTTTCTGCTTGAGTTTTACCACAGTGATTCTATCGGGCCATCGTTAAGTTGGGGTAAAGATCGTTGAAGATTTCGTAACCAAAATTTTGGGTACAAGCCCCGTCATTTTATGACGGCTTTCTCTTGACACATTCTGGAATACTATGTTATGAGAGAAATGGCAACGCGATAAAACGCCTAGATAGCCAATATTGGGTTCTCCCCGTCTACAATGCTCAGCTACGTGCGACATAGTGTAGGAAAGAGGAACAAACAATTAAGTAAATCATTTCAAATGCGGTCGGGCAGTCCGTGTGCGCTTGTGGACGTATCCAAACAGGGGATTAGCAATAATCCTAGAGAGGACGGATGAAGCAAGAATCCCCACACCTTTAGGTTGGGGAGTGTCAAAACAGTCACCCGGCATACACTATATTGTCACAAAACAGATGTGATTTCAATCACAATATAACTTCACGAAATCTTTAAAAATAAAGGTACAGAGTTCTGTTATATATTTTTAGTGTGTTAAAACCATGACAGTCAGTTCTGCTAACCTCCCCAAAATCTCGATCGAGGCGATCGTCCAGCGAATCTTTGCTTTTCGTCAAATTACCCCCCTCGATAGACGGCTGATCAAGTCAGCAGTCCTTGACGGACTCGACGACAAGGATCATGCTCACCTCAACCGAGTGTGTCAGGGTATCCAAAACGGATTGATTTTAGTTGTGGAATAGAAAGTGTTTGAAAATTTGTGATTGAGTCTGCATCTGCTTGAACACAGTTCTGGCGGTATTTTTTTTGTTTGCGGTTCGGGCGATCGCGATCGACATCACAAATAATAATATTATTTACATCTTATCCCTCAAAATTCAACAGCCAAAAGCCTGTATAAGTCATGCCACTATCATCCGGCTGCACTAATAAAAAATGCAATCCTTGACTTAATTGCTTCCGCTGTTGGTAAATTTTCGCCGCCGCTTTCACCTCGCTATCTTCAAAAGTAGCAACAACCCACCTATCTGCTAACCCAGCTTCCAAAATCAATCCGTCGGGAGCTCCAGCGATATAATTCAAAGCAAAAGGTTTGGCATCCTGAAGCCATCTCGCCAACCGCATAGACTGGCGCCCGCCGTCAATTACAACTCCCGGTACGGGCACTGTTGAGGCCAAGCCCAAATTCAGCGGTAACAGGAATTCTGGCATTTGCAATATGGGGAGGGGACGCCCTTGGAAAGCATCTTCAATGTCGCCGGCGGGTAGGGAAGCAAAACGCCAGCCATCGCCCCAGAGGTTTTCCGGTAAGGGGACGGGCGGAGGTGACTCAAGGGCGATCGCACTGTAGGTTTCGCCTGTATAATTAGGCATAATCGAATATTCTTTTGCCCGTTCTTGCAGCAGCAATTTAAGAGCCGCCGTGCGCCGAGTTGCTTCTACTTTGACTCCCAAAACTTTGCCCGCAGCTTCGATTAAGCTGAGAGATTGAGGTCTAAATACTTGAATTAAATCAGGCAAATTATGAGTTTGAGCTTCCTGCTGCAACTGGGAGGCTAGCCAAGTTGAATTAGCGGCACCCTGGCGGCAAACAGCGCTAAATTGAAAACTGCGTTCCGAGTCGCAAATTAAAAGTTCCCACAGTGGTTTGCCAGTTTCGTCTTGGAGAGGGCGGCGGTAAAAATCGGCTTGCCAAATTTCCATAAGCAATTAAAAAATAAACTCAACAACTGTATTATTTTAATCTAATTCTGCAACAATAATGTCATTTAAGATGGCGAACTAAATACATATCGAGTTCCCCCTTGTTTTTAGCAGGAATTTTACCTCTGTGTTCGCATTCAAAAAAAAAATTGACTAATTCAAATCTACATTAGACCTCTTGCAAAAGTCCTTTTAATCAAATTTTGGAACGGGCAAGATGCCCATTCCACAAGAAAAAAACTTTTTGTGGGATGGGCATCTTGCCCGTCCCAGCTATTTTTGCAACAGGTCTATTATTACAGCCAAAAAATTTCAAATCCCGACTTTAACACGTAATTCCGCATTTTGAAACAAAAAATATTGGTCGATCGACCAATATCACACGATCCGCGCCCTCAAATTTCCCCTCTCCTGCGAGCAAACGAGGTTATTATAGATAAACTGTAAACTTCTATCATTGTCGCTGCATTTGCTATGAACCCTGCCCTGACTCAATTTGGCACTCAGATGTCCCACCTCACGGGAGTGCGAGCGATTATGAAAGACATTATTGAAACTCTCAGAGCTGGCAGCGGGCAGGAGTTTATTAATTTGAGCGCCGGAAATCCGGTGATTTTGCCGGAAGTCGAGCAGTTGTGGCGCGACTGCACTGCGGAACTTTTGGCCAGCCCGGAATACGGCGAGGTGGTTTGTCGCTACGGTTCCAGTCAAGGCTATCAGCCGTTTATCGATGCGGTGCGGGAGGATTTTAATCGGCGTTACGGACTGAGTTTGACCGATCGCAATATCGTAATTACCCCCGGCAGTCAATCGATCTACTTCTACGCAGCCAACGCTTTCGGCGGCTACACCGCACCCCCCCCATCCCCCCCTTACCAAGGGGGGGCAACGGCCAATCAATCCCCCCCTTACCAAGGGGGGGCTAGGGGGGGTAGCCTTAAAAAAATTGTTTTACCGCTGAGCCCAGACTACACCGGTTACGGCGGCGTCAGCTTGATTCCCGAAGCGGTAGTCGCTTGCAAACCAACCCTCGATATTGATGCAGCCGCTCACAGGTTCAAATACCGCCCGGATTTCAGCCAACTGTCGATCGACGAAACCACCGGTTGCGTCATTTTTTCCCGTCCCTGCAACCCCACAGGAAACGTTCTCACCGACGACGAAGTTAAGAAAATTGCCGATTTAGCGGCCGCTTTCGACGTGCCGGTGTTCGTCGATTCCGCCTACGGCCCTCCCTTCCCCTCCTTGAATTTTACCGAGATGACGCCGATTTTTGGCGGCAATATCGTACACTGCATGAGTTTGTCGAAAGCCGGATTGCCGGGTGAAAGAATCGGAATTGCGATCGGCGATGAAAAACTCATTCAAATATTAGAATGTTTTCAAACCAATACGTGCATTCATTCGCCGAGATACGGACAGGCGATCGCAACTCGTGCCATTGCTTCCGGCGCTCTTGCCGATATTTCCATCAACGTAATTCGCCCGTACTATCAAAATAAATTTGCAGTAGTTGAAGAAACTTTAGAACAAGCAATGCCGAAGAATTTGCCGTGGTTTTTGCACCGGGGCGAAGGAGCAATTTTTGCGTGGTTGTGGCTGAAAGATTTGCCCATGACTGATTGGGAACTTTATCAAAAATTGAAGCAAGTCGGCGTAATTGTCGTGCCGGGAAGTTCTTTCTTCCCCGGTTTGCGGGAAGATTGGCAGCACAAGCACGAGTGTTTGCGAATTAGTTTGACGGCGACAAATGATGAGATTGAAACTGCAATGAAACGCTTGGCTCAAATGGTAGAAAAAGTTTATCAGTCATGAATTATTGGTAATGGTAATTGGTTATTTCTTAGTGGCAACCAATTACCCATTACAATTATCAGTTACCGATTACAATGACCGAAAGCATCTAGGATACAAGCCCCCGAATTCATCCGTGGAGAAATACAAAACCTGTATCAGATGAAACTTGCCCCCCGAATTTATCTGTGGCTCAATGCTTCAATTCTAAAATCTAAAATCTAAAATCTAAAATCGATTGACTTATTCCTTTGCAGATCGACTACAATTGAAATAACAATTAGCAGCGCGGTGGGTTATGGCAGTGCAATTACTCAAAAGGTTGTTGACCGTAGAAGAATATCATTTAATGGGCAAAGCTGGTATTCTGTCCGAGGGCGATCGGGTAAGTAGGTAAGCGGGATTAAACCGAGCTATGTAACAATATGTAAACAGGGCTAACTTAGCCACGCTTAAGGCATTTGGAGACCTTACAATTTTTAACATAATTGTGTTTTACAGCGCCTATCTACTTACTAGATTTACAAAATTACGAAAGTGCTTTAATGTTTAAACAGTGATGATTAAATGCTACCTAAAAAAACTTCATGATTAGAAAAACCGTTCATAAGTTCATCACGTTAGTATTAGCAGTATTTCTATTGGCGATTAGTGGTGAGTGCTGGACATCGCAAACTTTAGCACCAACCCATCCTCATGTTTTTTATGTTGCACCAAATGGCAGCGATACAAATAACGGTTCACACGAGCATCCTTGGTCAACAATTAATCACGCAGCGTGGGTATTAAAAGCGGGTGAAACAGTTTATATTCGGGCTGGAACTTATCGCCTCACCGAACAAATTCAAGCTAAAAATTCAGGTACAGAAAAGGCTTGGATTACTTATCGAACTTATCCTGAAGAACGGGTTATTATTGATGCGGATGCAGTTAAAGTAGAGCCTCCCTCTGCTAATAAATCCCATTATCCTCACGATCAAGGTGCATTTTTGTTACAAAATGTTAGTTATATTCAAGTCGAAGATTTAGAAGTTATTAATTCTCATAATTCTGGGATTACAGTTAGAAATAGCCATTTTATTAACCTTTATAATAATAAAACAGAAAATACGTTTTCTCCAGGTATTGGTGTTTGGTGGGGCGATCACTATAAAGTAATGGGAAATACGGTTATTAATGCAAACGACCTGAAGATGGCTGACTTTTTAAATGATTTTTCAGAAGCTCCCCATGAAGCAATTTCAATCGGTGGGGTTGAAAATTTTGAAGTTGCTTATAACTTAGTTAAGGATGGGAAAAAAGAAGGGATTGATGTTAAAGAAAAGAGTAAATATGGAACCGTCCATCATAACTATATTCACCACATGGCACGACAAGGATTATATGTTGATAGTTGGTTGGGAGTCTTAGAAGATGTTGAGGTCTTTAATAATGTTGTTCATGATTGTAATGGGGCAGGGTTTGCTTTAGCAGTAGAAGGAGGTTCAGAAGCAAAAAATATTCGATTTCACCATAACTTAATTTATGATAACTGGGGAACCGGAATTCTCTTTGCCCGATGGGGAAATGATGGGTTACGGCATAATATTAAAATTTATAATAATACGGTTCATCATAATGGTTATGGTAAACCGAACCCAGGAGAAAGCTTTTTTTGGATTACTGGAGGGTTATATTTATTTTCTGATAATCTTCAAAATGTTGAAATCAAGAATAATATTTTTAGCAATAATAGGGGATTTCAAATCGGTTATAGCGATCGCTATTTGGCGGCTAACTCTGACATCGAAAAGATTTTTCGTCAAAAAGATATTGAGATTAGCCACAACTTAATCTTTGGAGAACATAACACCACCCGTCCGATTTATGCTGGATGGCTTCCTGATAACTATGCGAATATCTATGGAACGAATGGAACTGCTGCGGTCAGAGAAGAACCTCTATTTGTTAATCCTGAAGAAGGGAATTTTTACTTAAAATCTCCCGTCAGTAACCCAACCCCATTAACTGCTAATTCTAAAACATCTCAGATGACAGTTGGAGCTTTTCCCAATGGAGAAAAACCCCATTTTTGGTGGCAGGGTAAGTTCCCACCTCAATTTCCTGATTTACCCCAATAAACCCTTCATTAAAATAAGTTGTGTCTGTAATAATTAATTGTTAATAGTTGTATTAAGTACCTAAACAAAATTAATTAAGCTGTTGTGCATTTAAATTGTATATTTCGAGTCTCGATCGAACAATCGTCAAATCCTCTCCCCCGATCCCCATCGGACCCTCTCCCTCTCTAATACCATAGGCAATCTAGATGCAACACAGCTTATTTACGCTCGATCGCTCATTCAAGAAGTCTGGCTCTTAGATATAGAGGCACAATGCTTAGAAGTTTACCGCCAGCCAACTCCTAATGGTTACAGTTTAATCCAAAAGTTTTGGCGGGGTCAACAAGTTGCGTCGCTCGCCTTTCCTGATGTGGAAATGAATATCGATTTTGTACTCGGATAGATTCGGATTATAGGTTATCTGATATTTTGCACCATTCTCAATTACTTGCTTAGGAACAGGCAAGATGCCTGTTCCACAAGAGATAAATTTTATTAGACCTCTTGCAAAAATAACTAGGACGGGCTCTCCGGCCCGTCCCACAAAATTTTTTTTCTTGTGGAATGGGCCCCAGATCCCGTTCCAGAATTTGATTAAAAGGATTTTTGCAAGAGGTCTATTGTGGAACAGGCCGGAAAGCCTGTTCTTGACAATGGTGCAAAATGTGAGTTATAGAAAACATTCCCAAGTCCCGATTCCCAAATTAAACCACCCGATAAACAAAACTCAGAGTCGCCCAAACACTCACATCCAAAGCCAAATCATCCGTCGATATCCCCACTTTCTGCACCCCCGGAATGCTAGCCGCGTGCAAATCTTCGAGCACCGCCCGCGCCACATTTAAAGGATTCAACAATACTCGAATTGGTAAAGCATCCCTCGTTTGCTGCATTTCGGCTTCTATTGCAGCAAGAGTTCGATCGAACGGACTCTCACTAAATATAAAAAAAGTTTCCGCAAGCCCGATCGCCCCAGATACCGCCCACCCGTTAGCGAAGCCCTCGAAGAGGATCGACCCAGCCGCAGGCACGATCGAATTCTCCCCCGGAGCGATCGCCCGCGACCTCTCCCCCACAGGGTCTTTGCCCTCAGCGCCGAACACTGACAGCCGTCCCGCGCTGTCCGAGCAAAACACCGCAAAGTAAACCGGGCGATCGCCGTCGTTATACAATCTGTACTGAATTCGGCTGCCGGTTTTTATGTTTGGTATATAATTGCTTGCCGATTTCTCGCTTTCCGCGCTCAGGGGTTCGAGGCGGTAAGTGCGATCGGCCCGCACAGGCTCCCGCTGCGCCACCGCCCGCGCTTGCGGCGCCAGAGTTGCCAGAACCGCCCGCACCTTCAGGCGCGAAGACCCCTCATTTGCAGTCAGCCGCAGCAACTTAAGAGCCAGCAGCGCTTTCAACTGCGGAGTCAACCGCTGCACCGCCACCTTAACTGCTTCTCCCCCGTCGCCCTGAGTGTCGGGAATCGGCATTTGGCCCAAAGAAAACAAACCGTAGCGGCCTCGATCCAAAGCAGGCTCATAGGCCGAAGAAGTTTGAGCGACAGCCGTTTCCGGGACTCTGCCGAACCGAAAGTCAGCCGGTTGCTCGCTCAAGACAGCCGAAACTTGCGGCACAGTCGAGAAAGCACTGGTGGCGTCCACCCGCTCGATGCGTTCCAAACCCGAGTCCAAAGCTACTGTCAAACCGATGTTTCGCGGCAATACCCGAATTTCTTCCCTCACCAGTTCGCCGACTGTTAATTGGCTGTTTGTTCGATCGGGCTTATCTAAAATTTGAGCTTTAGCAGAAAGGCCCGTGCGTCCCCGCAGCAAAAGCCTCGCGCCCTCGGAGGAATCCACAGCAAACACAGAACCCGCTGCCGACTCCAAAACTCCCGACGACAACCCGCCCAGCCACAACTGCACAGTTTTGCCGCCCTCTTCCACCGCCGTCACAGCCCCATCAGCAGGGGAATTCAACATTAAATTTGCAAAATTAACCGCCGGCGGTGCTGTTAAATCGTGAGGGGGAATTTGCGGTTGCTGCGATAACCCCGTGATTTGCTCGACTGTACCCGCGGCGCGGCTGAAACTGACGCTGAAGCTGCTGGCGGGAGTTGCCCACCACAGAGTTTGAGTCAGGGCGTAGGTAAACAAACCTGCACTAAATCCGTTCCACTCTTGTTCGGCCGCGATTTGGGAATTGGCCGCCGCAGCAAGTACGGTGGCCGTCGGACGGAGATTTGGACGGGATTTGAGACCTTCGGCGAACGTTAATTCTGCGAGGCTTGGCTGCCCGACGGTGGGGCGGGGGCGGGAGCGAATGCGAAAGTTGCCGTTTTTGGGGAAACCCGGATAGGAGTAGCTGGTGTCGAGGATGGCGATCGCATTTTCTGTCGCGAGCGATCGCACCAACAGCAGCAGCGTTTCCTCTAAAATATCGTTCACCGCCCCGTTGGCCAACAGCGGCAAAACGTCATCCGCCGGCACCAAACTGTTTTGCATTTTTCCGGGAGACTCGATCGAACTGACTCGGCTACCGCAGCCGCTAAAGTGAAAAACTACCGCGTCGCCAGGTTTTGCTTGTTGAGTCAAGTGAGTCACAAAAGCCGTCTCGATATTTTCCCTCGTAGCTTGAGCGTCAGTCAAAGTCAGAATGTCCGACGGCGCAAATCCAAACCGATATCTCAGCAGTTCCCGCTGCAATTCCACATCCGTGACGCAGCCGCGCAGGGGCGAGTCTGGATATTTGTCAACGCCAACCAACAAAGCCAATTTGCGGGCTGTCGGCTGGGCTAAAGCTTGGAGGTAGCGATCGCCCAACCGCAGCCACAGGATCTCGCTGATTCCGATCGCGCCCAGCATCCGGCCAGCTTGCTGCAAAAATTCCCGCCGCTTCAGTCCCATTTTTAAATAGCTTTGGATTTTTAGTTGTCAATTTTTAAGTTAAATTCCCCTCACTAATTTTCGGGGATTTAATTAGATTATGAGTGTTTAGTATTAAAATGTTTTTTATTTTTTAACTTTTGAGTTTTACAGCAGATTCCACATTTATGAAGTACACCGCCTATCGCGAGCTTCCCCGTAGGGGCTCAGGCATTCGCGGTGTCCCTACACTTCACAAACCTGGAATACGCTGTAAGTTTAAACTTTAAAATTTAAAACTCAAAACTCAAAATTCAAAACTATTCAGAATGCCGCCAACACCAAGGTTCAAGATTTAAATCTCGTAATTGAAAATATTCATTGCCTTGGCTAATTCAGCGGCGACTTCCGGCCGGGAAAACTGCGGCGGCGGCAATTTTCCAGCCCGCAGCATTTCCCGAACTTTGGTTCCAGACAAATGCACCCGCTGTTCGGGAGTGCTGGGACTGGTTTTAGTTGTAGCCATTTGTTCCGTCAGCGTGCAATAGAAAGCGTGCTCGAATTTCATCGGCACAATTCCCAATTCTCCCGGCTCAAATTCGTCAAAAATGTATTGGGCATCGTAAGTGCCGTAATAATCCCCAACTCCAGCGTGATCGCGCCCCACGATAAAGTGAGTGCAGCCGTAGTTTTTGCGGATTAAAGCGTGAAAAATGGCTTCTCGCGGCCCGGCGTAGCGCATCGCCGCCGGATTAATTGCCAAAATTACGCGGTCTTTTGGATAGTATTTTTCTAGCAGAATTTCGTAGCAGCGCATCCGCACGTCAGCGGGGATGTCGTCATCTTTTGTCGTCCCCACTAGCGGGTGCAGGAACAAGCCATCTACTGTTTCTAAGGCGCATTTTTGGATGTATTCGTGTGCCCGGTGGATGGGGTTTCGGGTTTGGAAACCGACTATGGTTTTCCATCCTTTTTCTTTGAACAGCATTCTCGATTTCGCCGGGTCAATTTGGTATTGGGGAAACCGGGGGTCTAGTTCGCGTTCCAGCAGCCAAACGTCGCCTGCGAGGTTAACTGGCCCGGATTTGTCTACTACTTGGACGCCCGGGTGTTTGAGGTCGTCGGTGCGGTAGACGTTGAGGGCTTCTTCTTCTTTGCTGTAATGGTATTTTTCTGCGAGCTCCAAGAGCCCGACAAATTCGCCTGCGGGGGAGTCGAGGCGCACTAAAGTTCCTGCTTTCAGGGGGGCAGCGACTGCTTCTGTTACCGAGAGGGTGATGGGCACCGACCAAGGGAGGCCGTTGGAGAGGCGCATTTGTTTGACGACCGATCGATAATCAGCTTCGTTCATGAACCCTTTGAGGGGACTCAGGGCGCCGATGGCGATCATTTGCAGGTCGGAGATCGATCGATCCGACAACTGGACTCGCGGCAGGGACTCTGCTTTGTCGAAAAATTCTTGTCTTTGGTCTAGTGTGGCAATGCGGTTGACCAGGATGCCGCCGTGAGGCGCAATGCGGTCTGGATGCTGGCTCATGTCGATTTGAATTATTTGGTTTTAGCTGCCAGAGTACATAGTATCAAGCGGTGGCTGCAATTCTACATTTTTTAATTCTTATGGAATTGTACAGAACGCTGCTTTTGTGGCGCTGTAATTCTTTAACTGTAAACTCGCGCACTAAAAACTCTCAACTTTCCCTTCAAGTCTGCACTTGAAATTCTTCTGGATCTATTCCCCAATTTACCCAGCTAATCGCTTCTTTAGCCGATCGGACTTTTGGCGGCACTCGCAAAACGTGAATGTGTCCCGTACTCGGACAAGTCATCTTTAACAAATAAATTGGCTCTATGTCAATATTATTATCAATTTTTAACAAAGTATATTCTTGCCAAGTATCCAATTCTATTGCTTGCAATTCTTGACAAATTCTCGGATAGCCGATCGCCTGAATCAAAACTCGCCGCACTTCGGCATTCTTTTCTGTTAGCAGCCATGAAGCTTGCCAAGACTGCGGCGGAACTTGACCGATTGTTGCCGGCAGCAGGACGCCGCGATAAGAGTATACGCTGAACTTGTCAGCAAATTCAACCGCTGGTTGACCTTCTGCGTGGAGCAAATATTCGCTGTCAAAATGAATTTGAATCGGGCGATCGCACACAAAGCACATTTTCTCAAACGGGTAAATCCTGCCGCAGTTTTCGGTTAGGGATTTAAAGGCTGCATACAAAGAGCGATCGATCTCCAAATTTAACACGTCTATACAAAATTCAACCCAACTTCCGTGACAGGCTGAAAGTTCGGAAACTATGCTGTTATTATGATAAGTCTGATCGATAAAAAATCTCTGAAATCTCCCGCCCAACTTCCTTGCTAATTTGATGTAAAGTTCATCTTTAACATGAACGTGCAGTTGATTCATCAGTTGAGCGTACAGCGGGTTGTAGAGTTTGCTGTAAATCTTATTTTCCAGTTCCCTGCCCAGTTGACTCCTTAATATATCGTACAATTCATTGTGAATTTTGTTTCTGATTTCGCTGCCTGTTTCCAGACCGGAATCGCGTATCCTTAGCGGTTCAACTGCTTGCAAAGCTATGTAAGGGCTGTCACAGAAAATAATTTCCGGTGCGGGACAGCCGATGAAGTTGTAGGCGGTGTGGATGGCGGCTGTCGCTTGCGGGCGATCGATCGGTGCGATCGAAAGTCCAATTTGCCGCCACTTCTCGCGATAAATCGGAATTAGCGCTGTTTGTTCGGGAGTAATTGCAATCATTGGTACAGCTATATTATTTGATTTGGAGTGACAAAAATTAATTAACAGGACTTACGCACACACTCTATCTGTAGGGTGCGAACTGCGCACCTTACCCTACTTGGGGCGGATAGAACCATTAAGTCGGTGGAAACAAACATCGCGTCGAGATAGAAAGCGAGTTGAGGAATCCTAAATACGATTGTTTGACACTCTCAGCGAAGACAGCGACTGAGATTCTTAAGATTTTGCAACCTTAATATCCTGATTACTCAGGTTCCCAAACTCACCGCGTTTGCTCGCGTGAGCGCGGTGATATCTTTTGGGCGTTTAGGTACATAGTACCAGGTTTCGCGGAGTCCCCGCGTACCATTAAAAAAGCTCTATCTCTGATAGTTTTTGCAGCACCAATATCGGCGTGTTCGTGATAGCCACATTCGACACAGATGAACTTTTCTCCATCTCTATTCGACTTGTCAATATGACCGCAATTTCTGCATTCTTGGCTAGAGTGTTTGGGATTGATTTTAATAGTAATTTTTCCTTGCTTCACAGCAAGATACTCAATCTTCAAAATCAATTCACCCCAACCTGCATCACAGATAGAACGATTCAAACCCTTCTTTCTAGATTGTCCATTTTTCAGGAATCTCCCAGTTTTTTCATTAGTTTTCACCTTACATCGGCGCATCATCCCAGAGATGTTTAAATTTTCTAGGGCGATCGCATCGGTGTTGCGAGACACAATCTTGTTAGCAACTTTCCATTGATACGCTTGGCGTTTATTACCAATCTTTTGATGA